>JAEOUI010000487.1 GCA_016839425.1 Promethearchaeota archaeon | reverse complement strand
ATCTTTTTAGATCTTCCATTTTATATAATTTAGTTATTTTCTTAGGCCAAAAAAGCTCTAATTCGTTATTGTTAATATTTACTTTTAGTATTTGCTTGCTAATTATTTTAAAATCTTCTAAGATATTATTGCTCATTTTTTAATTAAATCTCTTGTTATAATTTTTTTCTTGATTAAAAGGTAATTTGAAAGGTTATTAAGCATCATGTTGAAATAGTTGTAACATATTATAATTTTTATATAAAAATAACCTATTATTTACCATGAAGAGATATTATAGAAAATTACAAAAATTCAGTGAATCGATCTATGTTAGCCTACCAAAGACTTGGACGAGAAAATATCAATTAGAAAAAGCCTCTTCTGTTGCAATTAATGTCAGGAGCGATGGTTGTTTAATTATTAATCCAAACATCAATAATTCAGGATTAAAAGAAGAAAAAATAATACTCCAAGCTAATAGGACCATAGCAAAGGACATTGCGAGACATGCACTTATGGGTGTTGATCGAATAATTATCCTATCAGATAAGATCATTGAAAATAGAATATTAGAGGATATTCGGATGTTTGTCGATGCATTACCGAATACGGAGGTAATCGAAGAAACACCCCAAAGGCTTGAAATTCAAAATTTTAATTTGGAAAATATTCCAACTTTGAAACTCATAAAAAGATTATTATTCTTGATTGACGACATGTTTGATAGTGTAAGATTTGATAAAACAAACGAGCTTGAAAAGAATTTTTCTCAGCTTAGGAAATTTTATTACATAATCGTTACCCATATTCGATCTTATCTTAGAACAGGAGTATATGTTTCGCAAGATAGTGAATTTAATCCTTTAAAAGCAATGGATTTCCGAATTATTTGCCAAAAAGTTGAGAAAATCGGAGAGAGGTTATTGAATTTAAAGATTGATAAGAAGATAACTGATTATTTCAACAAGATAAATAAATATTTTAAAGAAATAACAGACGCTTTTTTGACAAATAACTTTGAAAATGCTTATGATTTAATGTTTAAAAGAGATATATTATTGAAAGAGGCAAATGAGCTGATCAAGGGTTTAGATTATAAAGATATCGATAGAATAAAAGAACTTTCGATGATTGCTCACAATTGTAGGGACATTGCTGCTTTAATTTGAGTTCAAGCAAAGATAAAAGGCATTCAGGTATTAACTCAATATTATTCCTTTGAGATTTATTATGATTTCCTTTAATTCTTCAATAATTTCATCTGCAATTTGTTCTCCATTATTGACATTAAAACCAGTAATGGATAATTCTAACTCAATGGAAAGACCGATTGAAGGATGGGTTTTAATCCACAAATCGGGATGCTTTTTCTCCAACTCGGTCACATACGGAGCTATGTTGGATTCACCAATACCACTAAATTTGAAGCTTTTTTCGAAAAAAGCACCTCTTTTTTGCTTGAGAATCGGTAAAATGCTCGTTTTAAACATTGCTTTCATCTCCATAGGAACTCCTGGAAGGCAAAAAATCACGACATCTTCCATATGCATTTCTACTCCAGGCGCTGTACCCCGAGTATTTACCAAGGGAATTGCCCCTATGGGAATATATGCCATTTTTTCCCGTTCAGGAGTCATTCCCTTGAGTTTTAATATACCTTGCTTAACAGCGTTATCGTAAGCTTTCCTTATCCATTCGTAGGCATTTTTATTAAGAGATAATTCTCGATTAAGGGCAATACCAACACCTTTTAGAGTCATATCGTCAAAAGTTGGACCTAATCCACCCGATGTGATAATAATATTGGGTGCCCTAGAA
Source organism: Promethearchaeota archaeon (assembly GCA_016839425.1). The sequence goes on along the minus strand of JAEOUI010000487.1, from coordinate 4,165 downwards.
ACGCATTCTCTAAGAGCGCTTGAAATAACTTCGATATCGTCAGAAATTGCCGTAATGCGGACAACCTTATGACCATATTTAGTAATTTTTTTAGCTAACCAATTAGAATTTGTATCTTTAAATTTTCCGATAAGTATTTCGTTACCAATAACCAATATTTCTAAGATCATTGCAACCTAAAATTCATTCATGCATTTTAGCTTTTTGACGAAGCTTTTTTACTTGTAAAGCTTCGATCGCAAGATTATAATATGGTTTAATATTTTTATAAATAGAAACTGAATATATTCTTTAATTTTCCTGGTTGGAAATAACAGACTTAATTTGATACCCAAATCTTTTACAATGATATTATTAGGATTGGTGATTTAATGACGATAGAAATAGACGACGCGGGTACGGGAGATCTCGTTGGGGATGCTTTTATTGCGCTTCATCGAATCGAGACAGGAAAGATTATATATCGTACGATTCCCGTGGAAATGTTCAACGAGGAAAATTGGAAGAACAAGATGCCCTATAAAATTGTCGTGGACCTTGTTAAAGATGGTTTAGCCGAGCTAGATTTTCAAAAGAATAAGGAAAAAGTATTGCTCTGTAGAGGGAACATTTTTGATAAAGTTAGAGAATATTTCGACGAAGAAGGTATCATCCACGAACCAGCAATAATTGAAGGCAAGCTTCAGGACGCAGTGGAAGGCAAACTGGTTTCTCATCTAAGGGACGATCTAGGAGTAAAGTCAAAGAAACTCACAAAGAAAAGCGGAGCAAAGCGATATTTTGTGTTATTCAATTGGTTGTGTCAGGATTTTTTCCGAAGAGAAAAGTATGTGAAATCGGGATTTAAAAAATGGAATACGGTTTGGAGAGAAAAGGCATTAGAGAAATACAAGAAAAAACAACACTATATTAAGAAAAACGCCGTCAAAAAGCCAACCACATGAATTATTTTAACTTGGTTTTGCAACTCTTACATATTTTTGAAGATGGGGAATTTTCAGTACCACACGCAAAACATATTAGAGCACTCCCGTCATCTGGTTGCTCAATGACAATATCATCAGAAGGAGAAGAGTGTGAATTGCCACCTTCATTATCATTGTCTAAAATAACGGCTTTTTTGGCTTCATCTGCTAAAGAAGCGTCAATTTCCTCATGTGGCGTTAGGATTTTAAAGTTTTTTGTAGGTGTTATTTCCAAAAAACCATCAGGAAGAGTAGTTATATCGCTCATTAAATCAGAATCTTGTTCGGGTTCAGATTCTTCTACTACGATTGGTTCTTGGGAGGCTTCAGGCACAATATTTATCGAGGAGACTTGCGATTCTTCAACGCGTGGGAGGGAAAGCTTGACTTTCAATTGTTTGATGTGAGTCACTATCTGTTGAGTTTTTTTAATTAACATGTTCCTATAATCGCTTTCTATACCAGGAGATTTCGAAGCGGCTAAGACCATATCAGTTACTGCGATCCAAGAACTTACGGCGGCCTCAAATTCATTCCTTTTTTCGTATCCATTTGCAATTGTAATTTTTTTAGCGAGTTCCTTGTTAAATGCTTGGATGTCCATCCTAATATTCGTCCCATTTCAGTTTTTCAGGTAAATATAATAGTTCAAAAATTCTGACTATGTATAGATATATCGTGTTTTCCTTATAAATGTCATGGAGACCAATTCGCGATTTATCAAGAAAATCGAATTAAATTAATAATTAAGGAGTGATATATTCTATACGCTAGATGGTTTTTATTGTTAAGGTGTTATAAAAAATAGGTGCTTTAAAAACTAATGTCTATGATACCGTTTTCAGCTAATGAAATTCGTAACTTGAGAGAAATTTTTGAGAAAAACAGTTGGAGAATAGGAGGGCAAGTGGAAGAATTATTCCGATATGGAATTAAATCTAATAATTTGCTCCTATTCACCTTAAAATTACCTTTATTGCTTTCAAATGTCCAGTTGAATGTTCCTTACGACATTGCCAGCTTTAAGATATCAATCGCCTTCAAGTTATGGCATTTAAGTGAAAAAACAAATAGAATTATTGCATATGTGTTGAAATCGCTTGAGGAATTATCGAAGCAAGTATCTTTAGAACCCGAATTTTCGATTGAAGGTAAACTTCAATCTTTTCTCAAGATACTTAATGTAATTCTCCCCGATAGAATTAAAAACGAAAACGAACGAAGTTGGTTAAACCGAGTGAGAATATCCATTATGAACAAGAGAGAGCAATTTCTTGAAGACTTCAAGGACTTTGATATGAATAAAGTTAAAGACATCGTTAGGATCTTAGATGAAACTGGATTGCAACCAACTTTTAAAATTCCTTGGGAGTTAAAAATGGGCGTTCCGAAGTTAAGAACCTCTGAAACCTTGCTTTTTGCTAATGAAAAAGAGGAATATGACGAGTTCTTTATTCTCGAAAAAGGATACTTAACCTACTTCAAGGATTTTGAATATAAGAATATTTTTATCAGGAGCTTTTTCGAGTGTTATAATCCCTATATTTTACATTCGGTTTTAGTAAAAAACGATTCTTCTAAATACAAGTTTGAATCGTCCGTGAAAAACTGGATAAAATTATCTAGAATATTATTAAATACGATAATCGAAATAATAGATGAGGGATCATTGAATCATAATGATTTCGTAAATTTTAGACCAGAACACGAATTTATTGAAAAAGAGTTTGAAGAAGAGACAAGCAATTTCGCCTTATCAGCATTGAACTACGAGAGCACAATTTCAAAAGAATTATTCGATTTTCACATTGACTTGCTCGATAAACCTCCTAAGCATTTTGAAGTCATCGAAACGAGTTTATTTTATTATACGAAAGCAGAAGCGTATATTAGAGAATACAAGTTTGATCCTGCCATAAAACTGCTCAATGATTCTTTAAAAATATTTAATAAATATCGACAAGGGAAAGCAGTCGTTTTGGTTTTACTCTTATTAAGAAAAATTGCCTCGAACTTAAACCAAGTCGATGTTGAGCAAAATTATTTGGAAAGTGCTCTTAACTTGGCAGAAAAAGGAAATATTTCAAAAAATTTAATATTAGAAGTTCGATATAAGCTCGGGAAGGCTTATTTTAAGTCAAATTACCTTGAAAAAGCTCTCGAACAACTAATCGTGGTTACAGAATTCTTGAATTCGAAAGATATCTCGATTGAGCCAGAAACAAAGGATTATCTTCTTGGGATGATCAATTTGTATCTTGGATTAATATATCTCAAGCAAGAAAAACTTGCAGATTCTAAAAAGCATTTCAAGCAAGCTTATCTTATTGGTAACTCTCATCTTAAAGTAAAGTTAAATTTTTGCCTTTTTCGGGCAATTGAGTTTAAAAATGATGGAAAGACATCTCAAGCGCTCAAATTATTAACAAGCGGATTGACTACTTTAGATACTCAAACAGAAGCAAAACATTCACATCAAATTGTTAGGATTTTACTACAACTGGCAGCAATATCCATTCACGAACGAAAAAGTCGGAGCAAGGCCGCAACTTATTTAGAGGAAGTTGAGAAACGCATCGCTTTAACCACTATAAAAGAAATACAGCTTTCAATCCAATGGAACCTCCTCATGAGTGATTATTACAAGCTTTTACTCAATAATAAGAATAACGCAGATTACTATACCAAGCAAGCTAAAAATTTAAGGGAACAATTAAATGAAATAGGCGTTAAGGAAAATAATAAGGACAAATAAAAAAAGTCTGAGATAAATTATCTCGAGTAAGAGGCTCGTTTTGCACCAAGACTATCGTGTTGACCGCCGTATGTGCCTTTTACAATTCGCTTTTGATATAATTCTCTAAATCTAATTCTAGGAGCTTTTTTCTTGACCGAATTAACGCCTGTTTTAGGTATTTTAGGGGTTTGTTGTCGTACTTTTCCTGCTTTTGTTAAACTGCCGTGACTACCAGGTATTTTTAATCAACTCAACATGTAGTTTATATGTAATAAATTAATGATTGGAAGCACTTAAATTTTATTAATAGACTCATTTCAACTACGATTAAATATCAATAAATAAAAATCCTTGCGAACATGGTAATGTTCGCTTCAAATCACGGTAACTTTTTTTCCTTGTAATGCCAAGTCCAGCTGCCTTACAAGCTCTTCAGAATATATATTTAACTCCTCCATTCCTT
>JAEOUI010000599.1 GCA_016839425.1 Promethearchaeota archaeon | reverse complement strand
GATCTTGCTGCCCCTCCAGAACCAACAAAGAGGATATTTTTTCCTTCTATTTTACAACCCGCATCTAATAAGGCTTTCCTCGCCCCTGCTGCGTCGGTATTTTTTGCTCTTAGAAATCCATCCTCATTTTTTATGGTGTTAATAGCACCCATTTTCTCCGCAACTGGATCTATTTCATCTAATAGATGGATGATATTCTCTTTATGCGGTATCGTGACGTTTAAGCCTTTAATATTTAAAGTACGAACCGCGTTCACAGCCTCTTTCAGATTATCGGGGTGTACATCAAAAGCAACATACACGTAATCTAGCCCTAATTCTTGGAGTGCAGGGTTATGCATCGTTGGACTCATACTGTGTTCAATTGGATGACCAAAAAGACATAATATTTTTGTTTTTGCAGAAATAGAGAATTGATTAGACATAACAATACTAAGTATCTAAATAATAAAAGAATTATACAAATCAATGAACTAATGATAATTGAAATAATAAATTAAATTGTAATAGAATGCTAATTACAAAAATTATTAGAGCATTATAGATGAAAGCCAGTTATTTCTGAAAGATGTGAATGATCATTCATGTTCTAATAAAAATGAAAAAATATTCTTTACCACTACAATCCTTAGCAAATGCCAACTTAACGGTGATATCAAGACATGAAGTACTTTTACTGCTAAAATATTTAAAATTAGTTTGTTATATTTCCAATGAACAACATGAAAAGCTTAGAAATTAATAGTGATCTGGGAAAAATAAAGAATTTGCTAGTTGAAGTAAAAACCTCCCTAAGCAATCTGTATAAAGATAAAATTAAAGAGATAATTCTGTATGGATCTTATTCTCGTAATGAGGAGAGAAATGAATCAGATATAGATATTGCGATAATTTTAAGCGAGGAATTCGAGTATTTAAGAGAAATCAAAAAAGTCGTTAAAGCGACTTATGATATTGGTTTAAAATATAATAAACACATATCAATTCATCCCGTATATATTAAAGATCTTGAATCTTCTAGTTCTCCTTTTCTTGAAAACATTCAAAAAGAAGGAATCGTTTTATGAGTAAATTTGATTTTAATAAATCAATTGAAAAGGCAGTTTGTTTTCTTAAAACATCTCAAATATCAATTGAAGATGGAGATTATGATTTTGGCGTGTCAAGGGCATATTATGCCCTGTTTTTTGTCGCTAGAGCAATTTTATTTACCAAAGATGTCAAGCCAAGGACTCATAGCGGGACAATATCTGCTTTTGGAGAATTTTTCATTAAAAATAACACTTTTCCTAAAAGATTTGGACGATCATTTAATGAGGCTTTTGAATTGAGATTGTTAGGTGATTACGAATTTACTAAACAAATTTCAAAAGATCAAGCCCTTGAAATATATAAAAATGCAGAGGAATTTGTTGAGATCATCATTAATTATCTAAAGGATAAAATTTGAGTTTTCATTATATCTGCTATAAAAATTATTAAAGGAGTTTGGAAAGGTTTATGAAAAAAAACTCAATTGCATTAATCGGATTTATGGCAACTGGAAAGACAACAATCGGTAATCTACTGGCAAACAAGCTTGGAGATGATTATAAGTTTGTCGAGACTGACGAGATGATTATTGAAGAAGCCGGTAAATCCATACCTGAGATTTTTAAGGATGATGGAGAGATCCGATTCAGGGAATATGAAATCTCTGCATGTGAGAAGGCTTCAAAGTTGAAGAATGTGGTAATCTCGTGTGGAGGGGGCGTCGTGTTGAATAAAATTAATATTGACTATTTAAAACAAAATTGCCATATCGTCTTGCTTAAAGCTTCCGCAGAAGAAATTTTCAAGCGAGCTATGAAAGACGGTCCAGAAACGAGACCTGTTATAGATAAGGAAGATCCAAAAGCAGAGATAAGCAGAGTACTCGAATTTAGAGAACCCTTCTATAATGCAGCTGCTGAAATTATAATAGATACCACAGGAAAATCAGAAGAATCTATAGCAAGTGAAATTTTAAAAAAAATAAGTAAATAATTAGTAAGATTCTCAAAAATGACAATTGCTAAAGATTTTGTGAATCTTGTTAAAGAAATATCGAATTATCTCAAGATTCCATCAATTAAGGAAATTTTCATCCCTCCCAGTACATCAAAGAGCAAGAAAGCAAATTTTGGTGCAATTTTACTAGAGGATGGTTCAATTGGAATAGTATATATAAAGCTCAATCCCGGGATAAGAGAAATAGGTGATACTTATGATCTATCAAAATATATCGGAGTAAATGCCTTGGTATTGGCTAACGAATTTAATTCTTCATCAGAATTTGAAAAAACGTTAGGGATGGCTGCAATAAATGCCATAAGTCAATTCTTTTTTAAAAAAACACAATTTAATTTTGACTTTACAACCGATTCTTTAGGTCTACTAAACCTAAAATCGGGTGATATTGTCGGGATGATTGGTTTTTTTCCACCTTTAGTACAGCAGATTGAACGACTTTCGTTAAAATTAATTATTATTGAAAAAAATCCTAATCTCCTGAAGAAAAGTGAGAAATGGGAAGTTTCCTTAGATCCATCGAAGTTATCAGAATGTAATAAGATTTTATGTACTAGCACCACGATTTTAAACGATTCAATCGATGATATATTAAAGCATATCAATAAAGCAGAAAAGTTCTCGGTAATAGGACCAACCGCTGGTTTTTTACCAGATCCTTTATTTGATAGAGGCGTCAACGTGGTTGGAGGAACATATATCCATGATTCAAACCTATTCATGAAATTAATTAAGAATAATGAAGGTTGGGGTCCTTCTACTAAAAAATATTGCATTACAAAAGAAAGTTATAAAGATTTTAACACTTTTCTTAAAACTTTAAAGCAATGAAGGGAGGAACGTCAAGAGTAAAAGGCTTTTAATCCTTTTTCTTAATTTCTTTTTATTATTTTTGAAGGAAGATATATTACTTTAAGAACGAAACAAGTAATTACGAGCTAGATTTAAATTTCTTGAGTATTAAGTATATATATCGTTCTAAATAAAAAATAAAAAATAAGATAAAAGGCAGTATAAATGAGTGATTATAAGCGGGTAAAATGCCCAAAGTGTGGAGAAGAGAATCCTAGGATGATGCATGAGGTTAATGATAAAAGTACCGTGTTATACTATTCAATGCAAGGTACTCCAGTTTATAGAAAGCAGATAAAGTGCGGTAGTTGCGGTTTTGTTTTTGACAAGGAATAAATCAAGCATTTAGCTGTTATTGAATTTTTTCCTCAACTTAGATTGCTTAAATTTTTTTACTTTCTATTTTTACTAAGCTTACTCTAAAATATAAAAAATCCATTCTTGGTAGTTCTTTTGGATAATGCTATTATCTATATTATTTTTAGTTTATCAAGTCTAGATTTATAGGAATGAAGTGCCTTTATTATTTTAAAGTGAGAAAAGTGGATAAAAATAG
>JAEOUI010000486.1 GCA_016839425.1 Promethearchaeota archaeon | reverse complement strand
ATGGGAATTATAATACTTAACAATTTTCTTAAAAAATGTCCTTTAACAGATGATATTGGAGAAAAATAACAACCGCTAATAAAAAAATGGTAAGTAATAAAAATAATAACATTAGTCAGGATTTTGATATACCCTCAATTTTAGATATTAGTAAAATAATTCATGAACCTGCCCGATTACTTATTATGTCCATACTTTATGTTTTAAAAGATGCTGATTTTCAATTCCTCATGGTTCAGACTAAATTAACCAAAGGGAATTTATCTTCTCACCTTTCAAAACTAGAAGAAGTGGGATATATTATAATTACTAAAAAATTCAAAAGTAAAAAACCCTTGACAAGGATTAGTCTTACTCCTGCTGGTCGTGAGGCTTACAAGATTTATAGAAAAGAAATGGATAAATTATTTTCAAAATGTAAATAATAAATTTCGAAATTAGAATATAAATCAATAATAAATCAAAGTTAACAATCCACTCAATCTCATAAACATAAATTTGATTTTGTTTTAGAGTCTTTTTATTTAATCTTTTCATAACTGAATAAGTCTGTTCTTATCAACTTAAACAGTAAAATTAAAAAAATTTGAAATACTAAGAGTTATATAAAAGAAATTGAAATATTGGAATTTGAATATTTATGGAAAAAACAAAAATTGGAATATTAGGAGCAACGGGAGTAGTAGGTCAGAATTACATTAAATTGCTCCTTAATCATCCTTGGTTCGAAATTGTTGATGTTGCCGCTTCTCCAAGATCCGCTGGAAAAACATACTTCGAGGCGGTTAAAGACAAATGGCAAATGCCCATCCCCATACCAGAAAATTTAAAGAACTTAATCGTGAGGGATGTTCAAGACTTCGATAGCTTGAACAAGGATGTGAGTTTCGTGTTCTCTGCAATGGATCTGCCAAAAAAAGAAGACACCCGAGATGTTGAGTTTAAATACGCTCAAAAAGGTATTCCAGTCATTAGTAATAGTTCTGCAAATAGGTGGACACCAGATGTTCCCATGCTGATCGGCGAAATAAACCACGAACATGTGAATGTCATTCCCATCCAAAAAAAGAACAGAGGATTAACCGATGGATTTGTTGCTGTAAAACCAAATTGCTCGCTTCAAAGTTACCTCACGGCGATTTACGCATTGGAAAAAGCGGGATATAAAGTGGAAAAGCTCATCATTACGACGCTTCAAGCAGTTTCAGGTGCTGGGTATCCAGGAGTTCCCTCTCTTGACATGATTGATAACATCGTGCCTTATATCGGTGGAGAAGAAGAAAAAACAGAACAAGAACCCATGAAAATCTTGGGAACTATTGGAGATTCAGGCATCGTTAACGATGAATCGATCCAAATTAGCGCCAATTGTACTCGAGTACCTGTTACAGACGGTCATACGGCGTGCGTAAATGTAAAGTTCAAGGAAAAAATTCCTTCAATGGAAGAAATAATTCGAATCTGGAAAGAATTTCGCTCGGTTCCGCAGGAATTGGACTTACCTTTCGCACCGAAACAACCAATAATCTACCTTGAAAACGACAATCGTCCACAACCCAAGAAAGATAGGAACAACGACAAGGGAATGGCAGTCACAGTTGGTCGATTAAGAAAAGACACTGTATTTGATTATAAATTCATTGCCTTGAGCCACAATACCATCCGAGGTGCTGCTGGAGGCGGAATTCTGAACGCAGAATTATTAAAGGCAAAAGGCTTCATTAAATAATTCCTTCCCCTCTTTATTTTTATTTTTCAAGTTAAATTTTTATCTCATAATTTCTTTTTATCTAAAATGCGTTTATTTAATATCATTAAGCAAGAAAAAAAATGCATTTTCGATCTTGATGGAAATCTGTATCATCCTCGTTTGAGAGACGAAATTCAAGTAGGAATGGTAGTAGGATTGGAAATCGCTCACCGAGATTTAAAAAGAAATGAAACTTCAGAATTCCTAAAAGAATTCGCAGAACACGACATCATCTTGCAGAAATACAAAATATATCTAGCAAAAAAGCAAGAAAAAATTAACCACTTAAAAGAACAAGTTAGACCAATCAAGATCGAGCTTGAAACTAAATTAAACGATTTAAAAAACAAACAATCGCTTCTTGAAGAAAAATTAACATCATTAAGGATTAAGATCAAGGAAGAACTCAACTATAATACCAAAATTAAGTTAATCAAAAAGATTAAAACAACGGTATTTCAGGCTAATGGTTTAAAAAAAAAAATTAAAAAATTAAGTAGGCATGAGAATCTACTTAAAGAAGAAATTGAATCTCGATATAAAATAGAATATAAGAGTTTTTTAATTAACGAATATCACTTCTCAAAAGAATTATTCGCTTCTGTCGAAATGGAACTTGATGAAGACGATTTAAAAATACTCAGAGAAATTAGATATTTTAATCCAAGAAATAAGGGTTGGAAAGAAACTATTTTTTTAAAAATCGTTCAAAAAACAAGAAAAAAATTATACGGAGATGTTATTAACCGATTTAGAAAAAAAGATGCTAAATTATTGTTAAAAGAGGGCGATCGAATATCTTTCTACCCAAGCAATATTTTATTTGTTCCAAGCTTGTTAAATAGTGAGTCTAAACTAAAATCATATTATATTACTAAGAATATTCACGAATATTATAACACGAATATAGTAACTGATTGGAACGGTATTTTTATGGATAAATCCGCTCGTGATCTCCTCACTCCTGGCTCAATCGCTAGAATTCAAGTAAGAATAAGGGATTTCATCGACACTTGGTATGTAGAAATTCTTGAAGTAGGGGAAGAGATTCTTTACGGCGAACTTCTCGCCTATTACAAGTATATAGAGGAATTTGATTATGATAGTCCTTTAAAAGTTGGATGCATACTTGGATTTAAAAAACAAAGCATAATCGAAATTCCTATTTCTTGGAATCCCCATATCAAAAACCTCTTAGAAGAATCTAAGAATTTAGACAATTATGGTTTTATTTTTACAGGAATGCAATGCGGAGAGGAGTATTACGCGCTTTAAAAAAAAGAAAGAAAGTTAAAATTATAAAACCAATCGATTATTATCTGTTTAAAATTCATGCTTATCAACTAAAATTGAAGAAAGAAGCTTTAAAGTTTTGAAAGAGCCCGTATTTTTCATAAAAGATACAAAGGGAATCCTTGGATAAACATTAAGGTAATTATCGTTCCGAATTAGTTTTAATATTTTTAAAATTTTAAAAAAATTTAGGGTTGGTGTCTGAAAAATTAAAAGATATAGAATTTTTGACAATACTAACTTGTCTATCTTAAATACTAGCGATATATTCCCAATTATTTCCGATATTTCGTGTTTAATCGTGTTTAAAGTGGTGGGCTCGTTAGTAATTAATTGGTTCTTTGGTATTGAACTTAATTTCGTTAGTGCACCATTTTCAAACTCTAATAAAACTGATTTTTTCAAGCAAAATTTTAATTTCGTTTTTCCTTTGGATCCTTGAATGTCGGTATATAAAACTAATATTTTTGCGTTTAATCCTAAAGAAGTAAACATTGTTTGAATAAAAGTAGTTGGAACGGACCAATGGGATACTTTCTTGATATTCAGATTAATACCGAGAATTCTTACGAATAACCGTTTTAGATTAAATAATATTAATCTTGGTGCTCGGTTCCAACGATGTTCGTAGCTGCGCAATCCAAATATGACTTTTTGTGAGAAAAATTGGATCTCTTCTCTTTTTAAGGGAAAATTTAAATTAAATAGATCTTGAGCTAGATATATCAAATCCTCAAATTGAAATTGAAATGCAACATTTAAGTCCTCTTTCTTGAGAATCTTATCTAAAGTGTCCCGAGCTTTGTTTACGATAGGAACGACCTTTATTTCAAATGGATTTTTTCCCGAAGAAAATTTTCCTTTAGAAACTCTCACAAAAAAGTTATCCTTGTTATGTGTAATTAAAAACCCAATTGAAGTTTGTGGCAGAAGCTCGCCAATTAAAGCGATCAAATTAGAGAGTTTGATGTTAGTAAGAATTGAGAAGAATTTTTCAAGAAATATTATGATATTTGTTTCAGGATAGATAAAAATCAATTTTTTCTCAACAATTTCTTGAACGAAATCTGAGAATTTGCAATAAAATTCTAAAGTAGATTCAAAAATATCTACTGAGCACAATTTATTTATTAAATTTTGAATGCTTTCGTTAAAAAAGCGAATAGATGCGATTTTGACTTGCTTTTTGTCAAATAAATTCTGTTGAATGTGTGTAAATAAAGCCTCTTTATTTGTGAAATCGATATTACTAAGATTACCTTTTTTATCCTTGAAAAGTTCAATAGGGAGTCTTTCGATTGATTCGTGAACACCTGGTTTTTTTGTTTGATATAAGTAAGCGTTTTTAATCTCATTTTCCTTTTCAGAGACGATAATGTCAAGAATATTTTGTTGGTCGCTAACAAATCTTGGATAGAGTATTTTAGATAATAAATATAGAACTGAGGCATTAACTTCGATTGGAGTTAATGGGATGCGAACTTCAATATCATCTATTTTATCTTTTGAACGAGTTCTTAGTGCGTTGTAGTTCAAGATTTTTCTCCAATTATTCTTAAATTCACTATTTAACTCCATTTATATGGCCTCCTTTTTATTCTTAGTAGTTTTACGCGCTTGATTAGAGATATAATCTAAAAGCGTCAATATCGGCATGTTATTCTTGCGAAAGTGTTCAAGAAATAGTGGAAAGGACTGAAAGACCGTTGGAGGACATCCATGTATTTCCAAAATATTCTTATTTGGTTTTAATTTTTGTTTTTTCTTTTTTATAATTTTCTTTATCCTAAAATCACTCTTTTTTGTTGATTTTATTGCGCAGTCCCCAAACACAACAATATTATTTGAGTCAGATATTGGATCGGGTGGAGCATCTCCAAATAAAAGCGATGTATCTGAGATGTATTTTATATCTTTAGAAAGCATCGTTTTAACGAAGTTTAGCAAGTAATATATTTGTAAACGACACCCAGAACACGCCATTCCTTGTTGGACGCATATTTCATTAATATAAATCTCTGAGAGATTCGTCTGACAAGGTTTTAAATTTATATTTAATTCATCAATGGTACCGTCAATTTGAATGGCATTTAAGTCAAAAGAACCCAAATTTCTTTTTTTAGCTTCGTTTAATAATTCGTCTTTTTCTAAAGGATAATTTAATAAATTCGAAGTTATTAAATCAACGCAAAAAGAGTTGTTTCCTATTATAAATGTTCCCGTCTTGATTAAGTTAGAATTTTTAAAAACAATAGGTCCTGCCCCTTCTAAAATGTAATAGAGATCGTTTATAACCAGGCTTGGAGTCTTTATTGAATATATGTCCAATATTTTTGACGCTAAGTCCTTTTTGTACTGATCGGTTGCAAGATATTCTTTATCGCAAGGTTGGGCAATCTTGATTTCTTGATCCTCTGGGGATATCAAGGAATATGAGTTCAATATAGATGATGTGTGATGAAATAGGGGATGGACATTAACTTGATTGAAAGAAATCAACTTGTCTGATTCTATGACGACCTTTGGAATGTAAAAATCTTGATTCTTTATAGTCACCTTTTTTGATGCTTGTATTTTCATTAACTTGAGTTTCTCGCTAGTTGATTCCGAAAAACTCAATTTATCGCTAAAATCAAGATATGCTAGATCAGCACCAATTTTCTTGAAAAAGCTTTCCAATCCCAAGATATCAGATATCTGCTTGATTGTTGTTCCGTAGAAAGGAAATCCGCTAACCACGATTTTACTAGCTCCTGCGTCCCTACACGCCCCAATTAGCACTTTGATTGTGTCAATATTTGCGTTAGATGGGTATCCTTTAGGGACATTTAAAGTAAACTTAATAAAAACGCGATCTCCCTCGTCAATATACTCTTGAATCCCTCCAATTCGTTCAATTCCTTGTAAAATGCTCATTTTGACTGTTTCGTCTCGAAGGATTGCAATCTTTTGTTGATTTAACTTCGTGGGGGCCATGCTAAAATCTTAAAATAATTTTTATGTATAATAATAGTAGTTCCAAGTAATTTAATACTTATTTTTGTGTCTTGTTATGTTTGCATAGAGCCGTTTTTCCTTGACAAAAATTATTTATTTTACAATACCTATCTATATTTGACCCATTTATAGTGTTTTCAAGAGGATTACCAATGATTGAAAATCTCCCAATGGGCCAAAAGGGAGCCTTTCTAGGCTCCTGATTGATTTTAAATATTAAAAGATACACGATTATTATCTTTAAATTCTTCTTAAATTTAAAAGGAATTAAGGAGGTGATCGTAAAAAATATAGAACTAATTGTCCATCTGGATATTTTTTTTTTTCCATTATTTTTTAAGAATCTCAAAATGACATTTACTTTTAATAATGATAATTAATGAATTGCTTATCGATATTGCGTTATGAAAGATATTACATCTTTTATAATAGAGCTAATATAGTTAAGAAAAATAGTTTTTGAGAACTTGATCGTGCAATTTTATACCATATACATTTATAAGCAAATATAATCGTTACAATTATAAGGCTGTACAATTAATTAACCGATTAATTGCGTGCAAAATGGTAAGTATTCTTGTTAATATTAAGGAATGCTTCTTTCGCCCTACTGGCGCGCTTTAAACACGTGTTTATATGAAAAAGGAAGGTAGTGACTCTTTAGAAATCAAGATATCTAAAGGGGTCTATGTCGATGGGGGTATTGCTAGATTTATAAAGAATTTCAATAAATGGGGATATATAACAAAGATGTCTTGTTCAGCAATGATCTCTGATGGCCACGACAAGACGCTCGGATATCGACCATTTATATCATTTGAGCGCCCTTCCGAAAGTGAAAGCGATGCTGAACTTTATTTCAAATTTCTAGTTACTGTTTTTAAGGAAATAAATTATCTTGAAGAACTTAGATTGCCGTACGATCCAGAACAAAGAGCCTATTGGTACTTAAATTTCCAACCCTTGAATTCCATTGATTTATCCGAAGTACATGGTCTTAACGCTTATTTACCTTATGGTCTGTCAGACGAAAAAATTTTCGAGAAATTTAAGGAATTACACTCGTTTTTAAGACAAAAGGATTACTTCAAGAAATTATCAAGAAAAGAAACGGAAGATGGCGAGGATATAATTCAAATTTTGTAATATATTTCTATGTCCAATCTAAGAAATATTCTAAAACCGTTAAAATAAACAGAATAAGGATAAATTATAAGTTATAAATTCCTATTAGAAAACTATTTTTTATAAAATATTGGAAAAAAACTTATTAGGTTTTAATTATTGCTCTATTTATACCCAGCAAGAAAAAAGTGAATACAAATGGCGATAAAAAAAGGAGATGTTATTATGGTTCATTACGTTGGGACCTTTGACGACGGTTCCGTATTCGACAGTTCCGAAATGCTCGGACAGCCTTTCAAGTTCGAAGTAGGTGCGGGACATATTATAAAAGGATTCGACGATTCGGTTCTTGGCAAGGAAGTAGGTGATGAATACTCGATCAAGCTACAACCAAGCGAGGCTTATGGTGATTACGAAGAAAAATTATTGGGCAAAATACCAATGACCAAATTTCCAAAAGACGCAGAGTTGGAACCTGGAATGATGCTACAAATTGTCGATCAGGACGGCAATGGTCATTTTGCTAGAATAACGGATGTCTCGGAATCGGAAGTTAGCTACGATATGAACCATCCAATGGCTGGTAAAATATTAAATTTTAAAATTTCAATCGTGGAAACTGGATGCGAACCAGATAACTTCTGTGGTTGTGGTTGCGAAGAAGAAGGCTCTTTTGGGTGTGGAGACGGTTGCACTGACAACTGTGGACACGATCATTAATTATTTTTTCTTTTTACTTATTATTAATAAGGCAATTTTATCAGATTTAATTGAAGATATGATTTAATCTATTATTAATATTTTCCAAATTATTAATAAAATACTCAATAAATATATTGAAAATTGTAAGAAATAATAAAGAGTAGAAAAAAAATTAAGTTTTAACTATCAAAAATGACAGGAAAGTACTGATGTTTATTTGTACTTGATTGCCAAGAGAAGGTCGTTCTTCGTGATCTTCTTTCGGTTTGCGTGCATCGTGAACGCTCGAGCTTGTTCGGTAAGGCCAGTAGCGGTCTTTTCCAAGTGATCGATTAACAAGTCTACTGCGTTTCGGGCCACGATAGATGCTCCTTGTTGTTTCATGAGTCGTCTAATTGGCGACCACGCAAAACTATGTTTCTTTTTTGCCATAATTCATTCCTCCAAATTTTTTTTTAAAACGTTAGTTTTTAATTTATTTTTGATTTATTTTTTATAGTTCTTAGTTAATAATATATGGGAAGAGATATTTAAATGTTTTGTAGGGTTACGGTAAAATTTCGGAAGTTTAACAAAAAAATTACGACAATATTTTTTTGAACATCGTTAATGGAGAATTTTTCTGCCAACATTCCACTATTGATCACCAAAAAAAGCATGCATAATTTATTTTTAACTCGGGTCGATCCGTGGTCGAACTAGGATACATCACCGATAGACACTTTTTTCTTAGGATAGGCAAGACTGATAAAAAAAGATTGATCAAGAAAAATTAAATTAAAATGAAATAATAATGCGAATTTCGTGATCGTGCTAATCAAGTTATGATGGATATTGCATTTATGGATTATTTCTATCTTAGTAATTATTAATGGTTTTAGGGTTTATAGACCTTAAATTCTTGAAATTGACCATAAATCACATTCTTCATAATGTCTTAAAATGTTGATAATGTAACATATTTTGTTTTCTAAAAAAATAAATAATGACACTTTCTCTCTTTATTTAACGATATTTCCATATTCTGATTAGAATGATTGATGAAAGCGTCCTTGATTTTTTTATTAGCTGCTTAACTTGGGTAGCGGCATTTTTATTTATAATCGTGAGTAAAAAGCAAAAAGATTTACGACAGTATGTTCCCTCAATAATCATTTTTGCTCTTGGAGCATTAATAATGTATTTGAAAGTATTTTCTTTAAACCTAAGAGTTGCGAGTAATATTTTATAGGCTTTTGGAATAATTCTATTTTTTCTTGCAACGGCTTTTGATGAATTTAAAACATTAAAACAAGCTAAAAAGAGTATAAAACATAAAAAATCTTTAATATTGATAATAATATTTCAAGATTTTTCAGCGTTATTGGTTTTTCAATTACAGGTCTTCATGTTACTGATTAATTTAGCGATAATCATAATGCTCATCCACATTTTCTATCAAAAAAGGACTTATTATTACATATCTTTTATTATCTTTGCATTTTTCTCGTTACTGACCTTAATTTTCATCGTTTTAGATGTTTATGGTATTCCAGGAGCTTGGGAATTAAGATATATCAATAATTTAATTTCTATAACCTTAATTTTAATTTCCCCAATTGTCGCTCACTTCGAGTCTAAATTGAGAAAAATTAATACTCAGCTAGTAGAATCTGAATTGAAATATCGGAGGGCTTATGAACACGAGAACTTCTACAAGGATTTATTCACACACGATGTGAATAATATCTTTGCCATCATTCGAGGCAATGCCTGCTTGGGATTAATTCATCTTGACTCTAAAGAAAAACCTTTTGAATTAAATTTAAACGGTGCTTTAAGTGCTATTAGAAATGCTGTCGATCGAGGTGTTAAGTTGGTAAATACGGTTCGATATTTGTCCGAAGTAGTAGAAAATCACGAGATAGAATCCGTGAAACTTGAATTATATGATACATTAAAAGAGGCCATTAATAATACTCAAAATATCTTTGAAGAAAAAAGATTTAATGTGGAGCTAAACCCTCCAGACGATTCTCTCGAAATTCAGTCAAGTCCAGTATTACTGCAAGTGTTTGAAAATCTATTAAACAATGCAATAAAATACAATTTAAATTCGTTTGTTGAAATTAAGATTTCCGTTTCTAGATGTGTCAGGGATGGAAAGAAATACATTAAATTAGAGTTTATTGACAATGGATTGGGTGTACCAGAAGATAAAAAGCAAAAAATATTTCAAAAAGGACACCATGAACTGAAAGGAGGAAAGGGAATGGGATTAGGATTGTCCTTGATATTAAAAGTCATTCAAAATTCACAAGGACATATTTGGGTAGAGGATAGGATTAAAGGAGATCATACAAAAGGAAGTAATTTCATAATTATTCTTCCCGATAAATTAAATTAGTCTTGGATTACTACGCATTTAAAAAATCTAATAGTGAAGATAAAGGAAATAAAATTCGATTTCTTAATTCTTAATTAATTTCAAAAATAAAAGAGATTTGACAGAATGAAAAATTTGTATTAGCAATTTTATAATTTTTAAAAGGAAAATTTTAATTAATTCTCGTGTATTATAAAACTAAAGTTATAAAGAAAACGAATTACTAAAAATAAAGGTTCGAAAAATGGGAGAAATAATGGTACCAGGCGCTGCGGGCGTGGCAATAAAATGCAAGGATGGTGTAGTGCTGGCAAACGATAATCGCGCTACGTGGGGATATACGGTTTCGAATAAAAAAACCAAAAAAGTGTTTAAAATCACGGAAAACATCGGTATGACCGCCTACGGAT
>JAEOUI010000054.1 GCA_016839425.1 Promethearchaeota archaeon | reverse complement strand
CGGCTTTTTCTTCTGTATTTTTGAATATCAAACCAATTGTTCTCCCCTTTCCTGGCAATTGTCCCAAGAGATCCTTTGGAGGACCAAAATCTATCAAACCGCGCCCCCTTCCAAATATAGCTACTTTATTACAAAATCGTGATTCTTCTGGATAATGCGTGATAACTATGAGAGTCGTGTTAAATTCTTCGTTTATTCGAGTAAGAGCGTGCCATAGATTTTCTCGAACAACTGGATCTAATCCCGAGGTTGGTTCGTCCATCCACACAATGATTGGGTCGTGTATTAAGCCTATCGCAATACTCACCCGCCTTTTTTGACCCCCCGAGAGATTTTTTACTTGTTCGTGCATTTTATCTTCGATCTCCAAACTTCGCAAAATTCTTTTGGTCTTCCTCCTTATCTCTCTTTCGGACAAGCCGTATTGCCTGCCAAAATAAAGGATATTTTGAAAGGTCGTGAAATCCTCATAAATCTTGCTCAAGTCTTGAGGAACATAACCATATATGGGTCTCATTTTTTTCGATTTTTTCTTAACATCCATTCCATATACTTGGTTCGTTCCCTTAAATTTCCTCATTCCAAGCAAACTCTTTACGAAAGTAGACTTTCCTGCTCCACTTTCACCAAGAACCCCTAAAATCTCTCCGTGTTCTAATGTTAAAGACATTGAATTTACGATCAACTTTCTCCCTGCGAATATACTCAGGTTTTCGCAATGAATTGCTGGAAAACGCCGTAGATAAGATACATCCATTTTTTCTCCAATCCCTAATCTTGCTTTAATTCTTCTCAATATAACCATATTTGCGTAAGAACTCGCTTTTAACAAGCCATAGCCCACAATCGCAATAAATTCAAACAATAAAATCCTGACAAAAAGAGTTGTCCAGGGTTCGGGATCAAAAGCTCTATCGTACCTTAAATCGTCAATTATGATCATTCCATAGACTGTATTTCGTAAATCACCTCCAAAACCTTGCATGTCTCCCACACCTCCCGTATTTTCGTCAATACATAACACGAACCAATCCAAGAAAGACCAAATATCAGTGGGCTGATAAGCAAAATCGTACAATCCTTTTGCCCCAAGATAGGTAACCAAAAAAAACGAGAAAGTTAACCCAAGCATGGATAAAGTTGGCATGGGTGAAAAGCTTCCGTCAGCGTTTTGAGCGCTCTTGAGGAAATTAATCGCTAATATTTTCGAAGGAGGTTCAGAATCAAATAAGTAAAAAATATGCAGAGCGTAGTAGGTTGATATAACATCGCTGTATGAAAATCCTAAAAACAAACCAAATCCTCCATCAGCATTCTGACACGATCGAATATAGTGAGTAAGGTTGTTGAGATCTATCATATTTAAGGCTCCTAATGTATCAAGCGACTCAACAGCCCAATAGGTGCTTTCTATAATAGATGTGTTAACATTAATCAAATCGTTTACGACGGAATAAAACACACCAAGTTGGCTGAATAATTCGTCTTGATCATTGCCGATTCTAAATCCACCATCGGGATTTTGAAGGGAAGCAATATAAAATTCAGTTGCAGACTCGTTATGCAACCACAAATCATAAACATACTCTGTAAAAATATCGTACATATTGATAGCAAGATAAGTAGAAAATAAACTCGATGGCAAGTAAGGCTCGCTCGAATATCCACCGGTATTAGTGACATAACAACTATTTACATAGGCAAAAATGTTATTAACATTAATATGATCGAGAAAACTCGAAGGATAGTATTGAATGGCAGATAGGACGCCCCAATAGTTAGACTCAATGGTGATGTGTCCAAATAAACCGTTTAAAGCTTGATAACCAGATAACCACGCGTAAAACCTTGTTTTTGTCTCGTTTATGGCTAGTTGTTGTTCATCACTAAAATTAACATTTCGCTCTAAGATGCTTAATGATTTCATAGCAGCCCATGAAGACTCAAAATCCACGGTATAGTTCGACAAAATATTGGGAGGACTTGAGCCGAATCCCCCATCGGGATAAGAGCAATTTAAAATAAAATCAAGTGTAGAATTTTCAATAAAAGTGAAATTAAGGTTTAATTTTTCTAACGATTCAAGACAATAATATGTTGATTTAATGTCAGAAATACTTGGAGTTGAGCTAGATCGAAACCCACCTGTAGGATTTAATAGACTATAAATAAAAAGCCAAATTAATGGTTTAATATCTGAAGAAAATGTATTGTTTAATATAAGAGATGCAATTATACCGTAATACGTGCTTTCAGCATCAGGTTCTGTGGAAAATGTGCTGGAAAATCCCATTCCTAAAGAAGCGGGTCTATAATGACTGATTATAAAATTAGTAATATTTTGATTTGATGTGATGTAATCCCAAGAAAAATAATTTGCTATTTCTACAGCATTACTAGTTGATATAATATCAGGTAATAATGAAAATTGGCTATTTTTAAATCCCGTGGTGATGTTTACAAACATGGAGGTGTTTAAAAACGCCATCATTCTATTAATCTTTTCCTCGTGTCGAACGGGATTAATATAAGAGTTATTTAAAGCCATAATCGTTTCAATAACTTGATAAGTAGTTAACATATCTCCTAACCCACCAATGTCTGAAAAGGAACCGTCTTGATTTTGCTTATCAAAGAGATAATCGAGGTAAAAGTTTGGTTTAGAAATTGCATCTAAATAATTGTTATCAATAGGATTAGAGATATTATAAATTTCATTGTTAAAAGTTGTCCAATTGATGGCAGTTGCAATTCGGAAATTCGAGTCTATATCTGGTTCTATAAACAAGCCTGATACGGCATTTTGATGAGAATTTGAGAAAAAATACATATTATCCTTGTATTCATGCACTTCCTTAGGAGTGAAATAGGAAATATAAGGAATGTTTACCAAGACCATTCCAATTATTGGTATTAAGATTAGTATCACGACAATTATAAACACTTTAAGCTTCCTCTTGAATTTAGGGCTTACTTTGAATATTTCAGATGACCTAACTGCCGTACTAATAGTTCTCTTTTTCATTCTCTGACTTATTATCCTCTTTTAATTGCTCATTTTATGAGATTCTGATAATTGATGGATATCTCTTCTTTCCTTCTCCTCTTCGTCTTGAATTCGAATTTGAAAATACCTTCGAAAGGTTGCCACATCCTTGGTCATTGATGTGATCTTAATTCCTGCGTTCATAATGTGCTGGACCAAGTCAGAAATATTTTCGTCGTAATCATCCATTAACACTTCGATCACATCGTTTCCAGCCCTAATTATGTTTCTAATGGGAGAAAATTCCTTTATTTCTTCGATTTTCTTCTTGTTTAAGTCTTCTATCGTAAAAGAAGCAATAACCCCATTACTTGGAAGGGAAGCGATAAGGTCTGCAGGTTTTCCAAATTCAAGCAATTTACCCTCTCTCATAATGGCAGCCTTATCGCACACCAAGGAACATTCCATATCATGGCTTATAATAAACATCGTTGTTCCTAATTGAGCGTTTAGTTTCTTCAAGTAAGTTAGTATTGAATAACGCTTGTACGCATCAACTCCCGTTGTAGGTTCGTCTAAAAATAGGATCGCAGGTTGATGAATTAAGCCCAAAGCCATTGAGACTCGTTTTTTCTCCCCACCGCTCATTTTTCTAAGTTTCTTATCCCATGTATCCTTTGGGATGTCGAGAATGGTGAATAAATCTTCAGCGACTTTTTTCGCTTTTTTTACATCCATTCCATAAGTCGAAGCAAATGTATCAATATTAGCGTATGGTTTAAAATCGTAATAGAGATTCAATTCCTCTAATTGTGGCACATATCCAATATTACCTAATATCTTTGAGTGATTTTTATTTCTTGCAGCGGATAACTTCGTTACTTTAACTGTTCCCGTCCAAAATTTTTTTTTTAGCTGACAGGTTATCACGCGTATCATTGTTGTTTTTCCCGCGCCAGAGATGCCAAAAACGCCAATAATTTCTCCAGAATTTACAGTAAGCGAGACATTTTTAACAACTCTTTTCTTTCCAAAAGAAACATTAAGATCATCCACTTCAACTACGACTTCATTTTTTCTTTTATGGATCACGATTCACGCCTCGTATTGCTTTTTTTGAAATAATATAACACTCAGAGCAAATAAAACGGATGAAAATGCTAAGAGGCAATAAAAATCAAATCCTATTGCAGGCATCCCTTTTGTTAAAACATTATTTATCATTGGTCCCGCATGACTTAAGGGAAGTACCCAAGCGACAACTTGCAAGTAAAGCGGCATCGAATCTATTGGAATGAACAATCCACTAAGCACTATTATCAATATAAAAGCCATGAAGAAATATTGGTTAGCTTCCGTTTTCGTCTTGGATACCGTGGATATGAACAATCCCAATGCCAAGGCCGAAAACCCTAACATGAATAAGGCTAAAAATAAATCAAAATAATTACCCTTACAATATAACCCTTGAGACACCGAGCTGACAATTAACAATAAAGTCTGAATTGCTGTAATTGTACTATAAGTAACATATTTCGAAAGTAATATTTCAGTTCGTTTCACGGGAGTCAGCAGTAATCGGGCTATTGGTTTTTCTTTTACTATGACTAAGATTGTTAGTACGATTGGAAGCCCAAAAGCCATAATCGGAAGGATAAATGTTACCATCGAGTTAAACATATAGTTCACATTTTCGGGAATTGAAAATTCTTCGAAACCCACTAACTCTATCTGAGGTGTGAGATTGTTCTCGCTTATAAATACATTAACCGAGGCGAGTACGGCATTTAAATTGCTTTGGAGAGTAAACACGCTCGAACCGTCAACAATGCAATTTACAAAGGCGGGTAATCCGAGCGTTAACATTTCGGAAAAATCAATAGGAATTACAATTATAACCGATACCTCTCCTTCAGCCAAATAATTCCTCGCCGTTTCCATGGCGTAAATGTCAGTAGTTGCATTTAGATAGAGTTGATTATTGATTTTTAAAGGTGTTAAATGTTGTGAATTATTCACGGCGTTTAAATATAGATATGAATAGTTATCATGTGTAACGCCTGTAAGGTTAT
>JAEOUI010000485.1 GCA_016839425.1 Promethearchaeota archaeon | reverse complement strand
GATTATAAAATTAGACAATTCTTTCAAAAACTTTTTAAAAATCAAGGAAAGATGATTAAGGTAAGTTTATCAAAAGTTATTGATTTCCCCCTAAATCAACACCCTTAGTAACAGATTTCGTAACGGCTTTCTTTGCTAACTTAATCGGATCTACCACACCCTTTAAACCCTCGAGAGCTGCTTGACCTGCCTGTTGCGCCACCCCACTCGTAAGTTGCCCTCCGGTTGCAATCTCTTGTGCGATTACACCTACAGCGGGTGTAAGCATGGCCGAGACAATTGTAGTTACTGCTGTGACAGCAATAATCTTTGCTATTTTTTTAACTCGCTCGTTTGAAACTTCACCTCTCTCTTTCTCGTCAGCCTCAATAGCTTCGAGCGATCTTTTCAAGCCCTTAATGAGCTTGTTGAGTGCTTCTTCCTTTTTTTCTTTCTTACCATCGACATAAACTCCTTCCTGATAGGCGTATTCGAGGAATTTCTTTGTATCCTTGAATTTTTCAATTTTTTTATAACCATTCCAATCTTCTTCCTTGAAGTTGGAAAGAATATTTTTAGCGGGTTTTCCCCTCTCAACATTGTATAAAAAAATATAGGGGTCCTTCTTGTCACTTAAGTAAACCGCTTCGCATACTAAATCTCCAATCTCTTTCTTTTGTCCTATTAAAATCCTGAAATTAATCTTATCCGTGTTACCAATAAGGCCCTTTGAAAATTTGGCTAGAGCAATCTTAGTTTTATCTTTTTTTTCCAAAACAGTGTCTGACCTTTTTTCGTCGAAATAATCGCTCAATACATCAAATGCATCTTTAAATACGGAATATGTTTTATTTACTTCGTCTTTCAAAATGATTACCCTTCTTTTAACTCTGCAAATAATAATAATTCTTATATAAAAAATGCAAGCATGGTTATTTATATTTATCTGCGTAAAATAGCCATTATCATATAGACTTGGGAATAAGACTTATTTATCAAACATTACAAAAGTAAATTTTTGTTATTATTATTCATTTGCTTTTAGAACGCAAGTTTTTTAAAAATGATTTAAAAAAATTTCGCGCTATTTAAAAAGATTTAAATACCCTTTATAAATTTAAATATGTATCAGAAAAATTTGCATCTGAATTTTTGAATTTAAAATTACATTCTTTTTATCTAAATCATGTCATCTAAAGATAATGAAAGCGAGGAATACGATTTTGAAAACGATTTAGATTACAAAATCGAAAATGTAGTAGCAACTGTAAATGTAGAAATAGAGGAAAAAATGGATCTTAACATGATCGCACGAAAGCACGGAGATGCCGAGTACAATCCCGAACGATTTCCCGGGCTCGTGATGAGGATCAACGATCCAAAAGCAACTTTTCTCATCTTTTCCACGGGTAAAATGGTAGTAACGGGTCTGCGCAAGGCCGACGAGGCAGCTCGAGGCGTTGATAAGGCCATCAAGAACATCAAAAAGGCCGGGATTAAGGTTTCAAATCCTGATATTACCATCCAAAACATCGTGGCGAGCGGAGACTTGCACACGAACATCGACTTGAACATGGCGGCAATCGTCATGGAAAATGTCATGTACGAGCCCGAAGTATTTCCAGGGCTTATCTATAGGATGAAAGATCCTAAAACCGTCTTTCTCATTTTTTCCACGGGAAAGATCGTCTGTACGGGCGCAAAAAACAGCGATATCGTCCGAGACGCCGTGTTGGAATTGAATCGCGTCGTGAGAGATATTGGCATAGCCAAGGAATCAGGTGATTTGGATTCCGAGTTTGACGATATCAGTTTTATATAAATCCGTTTTTTCATTTTCTCGGATTTTCCATTTGCAATTGTTTTTTTTTTTATTTTTATCAAACACGAGTAATTGTGAATTTTCTATATTAAAATATTTATTTTGATCAATTTTTTCATATTAAAAATAATAGGTTTGAATTGACACGATGGATAAATCTATCTTCAAATAAGACTTCATACTTAAATAGGATAAGATCTTACATAATTACTATCAAAATAGTTTTTAATCTAAATTGAATTATTATGAGTCAGGACAAAATAGCAGATATTTTAAACAAGCTCAAGAACATCAAGGGCGTTCACGGTGCCGCAATCATAGAGAAATTCGGCCTAATCAAGGGCAGGGCATTACCTGGATGGATAGATGAAGAAAGCGTTGCGGCAATGGTGACCTTGATTTTGAAAGCGTCCCAGCGTGCATCAAAGGAATTAGAACAAGGCGTGTTCGATGGGGCCATCATAGAAAGCCAAAAAGGAAGGATCCTGTTCGATAATATTAAGGACAACATCATCGTAGTCATTTCGGGCATAGACGCCAAATTGGGCATCGTAAAATTGAAACTCAATGCTGCCGTAAAGGCGTTAACGCCCTTGTTATAATACTTTTTTTCTCTTTTTTATACTTGAGAAACTCCTGTTTTGCAAAAAGCCAACATATATATAGCATTAAATTTATTGTAATTGCATGACTGAGTCAGAATTACTACTTATCTCCATTACATACGAGTCAATCATTATCGTTATCGCTACGATCATTCTTATATTAATTTTCGTAAAATATTTAGAGAAACGACACCAGCTTACATTAATATTATTCGTGATATTTACATTTTATTTGATAACCTTAATATTTTCGTTCGCAAGCAAAATAATTTCGTTTTCCCGAGCGTTTGAATATGTAAATAATCCTGAAATGGCCGATCCACTTACGATTGAATCGTTTTTCGTTCTCAGGGTTGTAAATTATCGTTCCTCGTTCATATTCATGGTTTTAGCATCTGCATTTACTTATGTGTTGAGAGTAAAACTTTTTGAGGAAGAATTCAAAAATTTTGAGAAATATTTTGTCATCATTTTTGGAGCGTTCACGATAATATATCAAATTTTCATATATATCAAAGGAGATAATCTCGTTGAAATTCTTTCGTTCATTTTAATTGCCATCTATGTGTTTGCCATCAATATTCCTTTCATGCATCAATGTCGAAAAAACTATAAGGCTGTAGACAATCCCACTTTTAAGAGAGGCTTTTTATCGTTGACTCTCATGAGTTTTTTTGTTTCTCAAATCCTCATCTTCCAATTGTTAGACCGATTTGCAAAAATATTTTTGACTGAGATATATCCTTATGGCTTTTCTCCATTCTACTTTATTGGACTGTTATGTGCTTTAATGGGATATTTTGGAGCATATTTTGGTTACATTCGTCCCAGAGCAAGCGAGTAAATTTTATTCGCTTTTTCTTTTTATAAATTTATATCAATAAAAATAGGAAATAATTACATTATTCCCATTTCCTTGAGCTTGTTATCGATGATTTCTTCAGTTTTTTGAGGGTTTGCTTGACCTTTCGTTTTTACCATTACCCTTCCGATTAACGCCTTCTTTGCCTTCATATTCTTCTTACAATCTTCAACAATCTTGGGATTTTCATTAATTACTTCCTGAACTGTTTTTTCAAGAACTGATTCGTCTGAGATCGCTTGTTTTCCTGTTTTTTTTACAATTAATTCAATATTATC
>JAEOUI010000598.1 GCA_016839425.1 Promethearchaeota archaeon | reverse complement strand
TTATGTATACTAGCTGTTGTTTGTTTAGGATGGCAAGCCAGTGCTCTTTTTTTTTATAATTATTTTAAATTGAGAGATAAAAATATGAAACTTAAGCTAAATAGGATTTTATTATCTTACGCTTTTTTAATTTTGATGGGAATGCTTTCGGTATTCTTCCTAACCATAATTACTTTAACTGTTGCAAAGGGATTATATTTAGAAATCATCCGCAAATTGATTTATGCATCAGTTATAATTGCTTTAATCCTGTTCTGGTATTATGTAAGCAGTAAAGATTTTTCAGATTTTTTTAATCCTCTCTTCTCAAAAGTGTTTCTTATAATATCAGCCCTCCTTTTTGCGTTTATTTTATTCATAGATGTAGCATCTGCCGAATTTAGATATATATTAATTTTGATTGGAGTGGAAGGTGTGTTTTTGGTTTGGTTTCAAATACAAGTTACGTTTAATTCTTCAGGCTCTTTAAGGCAAAGATTTATTTTGATTTTAATTGCCGGATTATCAATAGCTTTAGGATTAGTATTAGGCGCAAACACAGCACTCCATGTGTTAGATGTATCAATTCAAACGTATGATTTAATGTTTTTTATTTCGTTTATCTTTTTGATTTGTGGCGTTATTCTCTTATTTTTTGCTATTTATAATTTTCCTCCTATTCTTGAATTTAATTGGAGTGAGAGCTTATTAAAGCTGGTTATTTTTAATCAAAAAAGTCAAAATAGTTTATATACCTATGATTTTCCAAATAGAGCAAAAAAGAGTGATGAATATATTACAGAAAAGGAGGCAAATAAGCTATTTTCGGGGGGATTAATCGGAATCGACAGTATTATAGCGGCGATCACTAAAACTGAAGATGCTAAATTGAATAAAATCAAGCATGGAAATTCCTATATCCTATTAGAGTATGGCGCACAATATGAAAGATTCCCTCTTACTTACGCCTTAGTAGTAAACCAAGAGTTAAAGTCAATCCGATTTTTTCTATCCACTGTAAGGAATCAGTTTGAGTCTTTTTATAAAGATTTACTGCTTGAAATTGATAAATTTGGAGATAATGCAGCTCAATTATTTGGTAGCTTTGAAATTATAATTAAGAATCTTCTGGAGGCTGTTTAATGCTCCTTATCACATATCCCATTGAAGGGGCGCATCGCTTCCCACAGATGATTATGGAATTTATCTTTATGATTGCTTGCATCGAATTAGGCATCATATTTTATATTCGTTATTTAAAACAAGATAAATCCCTAAGAAATCTTCAAGATTTAGGATACGGCGTATTATTATTTAGTTTTGGCCTGATGGTATTATGGTTCCTTATTGCTGATTATTTTGCCCCAGATTATTCCGTTCGGCTCGTATATTTGAATTTGGGCTATTTTTCAACTATGATCGGCGCATTTCTGTTTATTTTCACAATGGAACGATACAAGAAATTTCTGTTTATGCGATACTTCTTCTCTATTGGATTTTTTATTATGATATCAATCTTTGTAATCGCCCTTTTTATCGATGTTGAATCTTCAAGGATTTTATCCCGAATGTTTTGGCCCCTATTTCTGTTCTTTCTTTTTATATATTTAATCGATTTTAGTAAGCGGGTGCAAAACCGGGAAAAAATTATTGTTGGGTTATTAAAGTTTCTCCCGGGATTTGCCTTGTTAGTAATTGGATTTGCATTTACTACAGACGTTTTAGAAGAAGTCATCGGCGTTAATTTGAGATTCTATGGGGCGCTAATGGAGTTAATAGCAATATTTCTGCTTTCTTTTTTCTTCATAACGCTCCCTCCATTTTCAGAATTTGAGTGGGAACAGAAAATGGAACATATTCTCGTAATGGATTTCGGGGGAATTTGTTTATATGATGAGGCTTTAAATAATGATTCGGATTTAATTGATCAAAATTTAGTAGCTGGAGCTATATCCTCCATTAATATCCTTTTAGAAGAATTAACCTCAGATAAAGGAGTTGTGGTTATCAATAAAAAGGGAAAATCAATCATCCTCTATCCCGGTAAACAAGTATACGGAGTTATGTTTTGTACTGAAGAAATGAATTATATCAAAGTTCTGCTCAAAAAATTTATTGATAAGTTCGAGGCCGTTTATGGTAAAATTCTGGAAAAATGGGATGGAGAAGTCACCATTTTCCAATCAACTAAAACTATCGTGAATGAAATTTTTCATCCCGATTAATTTATTGTTCATAAATATCGATCTAAACCCACTTT
>JAEOUI010000484.1 GCA_016839425.1 Promethearchaeota archaeon | reverse complement strand
TAATATTATCAAATAAAGATGAGGTGAATTAAATGGCTAAAACTGTAAAAATAAATGATGAAAAATACAACGTGATAGCCTATTCAAGTCCTCGCATGTATGAGCGATTAAAAACTGCAAAAGAATTTATAAAAGTCAATTTCTTAACCATTCCTCAATGCGTGGAAGAGGAAGAAGTAGCAGGAATTTTTCAAATCGCAGGCACTGAACAATCAGAAAAAAAACAAATTGAAATTCTTTTCATGGCCCAAATCATTGAAATCACGGCACAAAAGATTGGAGACATCACAAACGATCAAGCTGCATTATTAGGATACAAAGATAAAAACGACTATTTTAAGCGAGTAGAAAAACATCTCAACATCTCGGATCTTCAAAGGATGTGCATTGTTACACGCTTTAACAAATTAAGAAATCTGGAGGACTACATGAATGAATAGTATCACGTTTGAAAAAACCAAATGTTCCGACTGTAACGGAGCAGGATCCAACCAAAACCACGAAATAGGCGGATGGACCCTCTGTCCAACTTGTGGGGGCATTGCATTTAATTATAAACACGGAGGAATGATGCATGGACCAAGAACTTAAAAATTTTAAATATTTAGGCAGAGGAGTATTCGAGCCGCCCATCAATCCTGAGAAATTCGTTTATGAAACGATCAAGAGATGTGGTCCGATAACTCGAGGAGAACTATCAAAACTCACGAAAATGCCAAGAACCACTATTTATGATATAATCAAGAAACAAGTAAGATTAGATCAAGTAAAAATAAGAGAAGTTTCTAATAGGAGGCGGGGGAGACCCAAAAAGTATTATGAAACAACCGATAAAGAGCCAGAGTTTGAAACTTCCCCCACTAATTCAACAACGTTATTATTGACCGATATTCACTTGAGAACGAAACTTGATGATATCAAAACTTTCTCAATAGGAGCAGACGATCAATGAATGGTGATAGACAAGAAGGAGTTTTTTTTTCATTTTTTTCATCAAAATCCCTCCCTATAATTTTTACATTCCTCAAATCCTTCTTGACCACCAGAATTCAAAGGTGAATGTAATGATAACGTGCCGATTAATTGAGAATGCAAAGAACGATCCCACTTGGGACGGTTCCTTAAATGCGGAATTATGCCCTGGAGATTGTAATGGATGTTCTTACAATATTGATGATAATCAGAAGAAAGAAAACATAAGAGGTGGTTTAAAATTTCAAATTTTAATAAAACAAAAGACATAATAAAAAATAAAATAGGATATTTTGAATGCCCATGTGGCAAAAAATACGCTACATTATCATTAGCAAGTTGGAGTCATAGAACATTTCACGAAAAACGGAAGAGATTTAGATGAGGTGATTTAAAATTGGAAGAAATAAAAAACGAAATAGGTAAATTTTATGAAGAAATAGAATTAAAGTCAAAAAAAGAATTGAAAATATTTAAAAAAAGAATGAAACAATTCAAAGAAGAAGTAATTAGATTACTTATAGAAGAAGCGTTAAAGGAAGACAGAAATAAGAAAAGCATCCATAAATTACCTAATACTTGCTATTATTGTAATAAGCACCTATCCTTTGACGAATGGAACCATGCAATTCTAGAACATGGACCATTAGGAACTGGGGTTTCAATAATATGTCCTAATTGTTATAAAGAAAGAGGGGGGATGATTTAATGGAGTGGATCAGAAGAAATATAATAGATAAACTTCCATCTTGTAATAATTGTGGATTCCCAAACATTTTGAATAGAATTAAAGGTATTTATTGTTGTAAAAAATGTATTTCTATTTCTCCTAGGTGCGGGTCTTTTTGTGATGAAAAACATCAATGTAAAATATATGAAATTTCAAATTGGTTTGAGAATTTATCTGATTTATTTATTGAATTATATAAATTACAGAAAAAATAAGAGGCTATTTAATGGGAAAAGATATTTTATTATCCTTTAAAGATGAATTCGCTTCGCTTATTTATCAAGGAACTAAGAAATGGGAATTAAGGAAAAGCAAAATAAATCAATTGATAAAATTTAAAACTAAAGCTTTCATTTATGAAGTTGCTCCAAAAAAACAAGTTACTGGATATTTCAATATCGGGAAAAGTATCTGGACCACGTATCATCATGTTAATAATTTGATAGATTTAGATGATCAAACCATAAATTACTTAAAAACCCATGGATTTAATAAAAGAGTTTTTTTTATTGAAATTATTGGGCCAATCGAATTTCGAATACCAATAAAAACAAATGATTTACTAGGGTTTAAAATACCTCAAAGTTTTCGATATTTAACGCCATCCGAATCTAAATTATTAATTAATAATGGAATGTAAAAAAAAATGGAGAAGGTAATTTAATGAAAAAACGAGAAAATAAAAAAGAAGAAAAAACAATCTTGATAGTATCAGATGAAGGCACGAATTTTAAAGACGTGGAAGACATGGCTAAGGATCTAATAAAAGATGGATTCAAGGTAATTTCCCACCATCATACCGATAAAGGAATGATTGAGCAAGTATTTGAATGAGGAATCAATCATGTTAACAAAAGAAGATTTAATAAAAATAATGAAACTATTAAAAATGAATGGGAATAAACGAGAAAAAATATATTTTATCTGTGGAGTAATTATTGGAGCACGTATAGGACAAGAAGAAGTAGAGGAGATATGTAAGAAAATAATTAAATGAAATATGATATGAAATATAAGCCGAGGTGATTGTTATGCTAGATATTGGTGGTTGGTCAACAGACAAAATTTATTATGGTGGAAACATGGGATTGCATTTAATTAGATGGTTAGCTTTACTTGTTGCTGGATGGCCATGCACGTATGAAGAATTCGATGAAATAGAAAATAAAGGAATTTGGAATAAAACAACCAGATTTTATCAATTATTTCATTTTTCCGATTCTGAAGGCATATTTGTTCCTGATTTTTACTTGCTCAAAGTTGATTACAAAAATTCCTTCCATCTTGGAAATTCTATAAAATTACTCGATGAATTAGAAATTATAAAATTAGAAATTGAACGGGAAGACTGGATTAAAGAACAAGTTAAGGGAACAAGAGCTTTAGAATCGTTTAATGAATTATATCAACTCGTTTATGATGAGGTAAAAAATGGAAAAGGAATTTTAATATTTTATTAATGAAACATGGGACGGAGGTGATAAAAATAAATATTGATATTTTAATTTTTTTAATATTAATAGCAGCAGGAGTAGGAGTATTATTAATTTTAATCTGGCATCAATGGCTAAGAGGATTATTAGCGAAGAAAACAGATAAGAATAAATGTCCATATTGTGGGTATATTATTAAAGAATTAATAGCAATCAAAGAAAGAAAGAATTATGCATTAATTTTCTGTTGGGAATGTCATAAAATATTTAAACTTGATACGGAAGGGAAAGAAATAATTAAAACTGAATTTCCAGGCGTTACCATAATTCGAGAATGAAAAGAATTTTGAATGAAATATAATACGGGTTATAACGAATTGAATCTTGAGAATAAAAAAATTAAATGGACCAGGGAGGAAGCCAATAAATTCCCTACTTTTTTTAAAATTCAAAAAAAATTAAACATAATAAAAATGATAGAGAACATCACGATTAAAGGGGGGCTGGATCCAACTAAGATCCCATATAAAATAAAGCCTAAAAAAAGATTATATAATAATCGAAAGGACCCGAAAAGATCTTGTTTAGTCTTAGCAATACAACCATTGATGCACACTGCTTATATTATGTTTTTAGACACTAAAATGATTGCAGTTGCACCCTTGAGGTTGTTAGAACGAGACCGAAAGATCCCAGAGAAAAAAATATTGGATTATTTTTAAATAACAGTCTCAGATATATTAGGAAACTTAATAGGTAGCATAATATTTTTTAATACCCACAATAAATTCTAATATAGATTAAAATGCGTTTTTATGATAAATTCAAGCATTGGGAACCAGAAATGAAACGAAAAATAAAATTAATGATAAATTTGATAGTAGATCTAATTTTATTAGTGGTAACTATTTCATTACTTTTCGTTTTAAATGTTGATTTGTTTAGCAAAGAGTTAAACATATTCCTGCTCATCTTGATTCCTATCTGGGTTTCTGGAATTTCTTTCTTTTTAGCCGAAATTCTCTTCATGAATATGAATATTTCAAAACAATCAGAGGAAACTACATCAATCATCATAAAAAAAATAACAGCTAGTTTGATGATAAATGGCAAGATTGAGGAAATTGAAATGCCTATTAATAAAAGTTTGGAGGAATACGTGAAAGATGAACGTTTCTGAGAGAAAGCGTTGGGAGAATAGACTAAACTCGGTGGAAATCTTAAACGTGTTTTTACAAATAATAATAATCATTTTAATTCTTCTTTATTACCCGCAGAGTGGAGTAATAATTAATAAATATGTTTTGATTGCAATTTCCTTATCTCTATATTTCATGATAGTCTTAATAATCACGGTAGGTAGGTTTAAATTCTTGCTGTAATTTTTGCTTGAATTTAACATTGCTAAAAAAATAGATGATTGATCTTTTTCTACAAAATATTAGAAAATTAGAAAAGTTAATGGTAACAATAAGACTTTTTAATACCCATAATTAATTTTAATATAAAATATAAATTTTTTTGATAATTTACACTAAAAATTTCAATATGAAGGTTGAAAGTCCCTGGTCCTTTGGACCGAAATAACCACTCAACAGGCGATAACATGACAAATATAAAAGGAACCGCAGCTTTAGGTTTTATGGGAGCTTTTCTTTATTTTGTAACTTCATTAGCACAGCCGATCTATGAACGGTTATGGCTACAATTCATCACCGTATATTATCCACAAATTACCACGCAATATCTCGGATTCATAGTGTTAACATTAGCAGTAGTATTTCTTGGAATTGGTATGGTATCTAACACAAAGAAACATCCTTTACAACGACCTATCTTTTTGGTTGGATTCATTTTACTGATCAACATGGCAATCAACCTGATCTTTCCGCTCTGGTTTTATAGTTATTGGAGATTTTAGGTGAGGGATTCACATGGAAGCAGAAGAAACAACGACTCAAAAAGTGCCGCTTTCCAAGCGACTAAAAGGAGTGCTCTTGATAGCATTAATTTTATTCTCTTCATTCTTATTCATGACCGCATTCGTATTAAAAATATCCAGGGCTGCAACAACTATTTATGAAGTTCAAAATGTCATTTATATCAACGCTACAGGAGTTTCGGCATCTGCAACGGGACAAGAGCCATCCTACCAGACACTCAAGATCGTTGTTGGAAAGCAAACTGACGTGCAAGGCAAGATTCAAACGTTAGACTATAACGAGACGGAAGACACGGGAGATACTACATTTACTTACACGTCCTCGGAGCAATACTACATGTTCAAGGATTTAACAAATTTTGATGATCCGTATTATTATGTAGGAAACATTCCCATCACGCCAGAAGCCGATAAATACGTAGGATATAGATTTGCCAATGGAACGACAATGCTCGTCAATGCATCGACTTGGAAGCATTACTTTCCTATAGGAACGATTGGGGCATCAGTGCAAGAACGCACGCTTTATTTTAATTCTCCACAAACTTATGCTCAAGCATATTGTTCGAGAAACGGGTATTCCTATTTAAATGTAATCAACTCTACATACGAAGAACATATCAATTATAACGCATTGAATACTTATAGATCGAGGTTTTTAGAGTCAAGAATGGTTATTTTAGACAGTGAATCACAAACATTGAACTCATCAAGTAATATGCATCAAGAAAGTCTATCCGCACTTGCTATCATAGGTGTAGTTATATTTAGCTTTTTTGCAGGAGGAATAATTACCAATCTTCTTCATGATATATTTTCCCCAGACACAAATTATGAGATAGGTGCAGACGAACCACCAGAAGCGCCAAAAGGAGGAGAACCCCCTTCCGACAATATTACGCTAGGATTAATAAACTTGACTCAACACGCCATTGATCGTTTTGGGGAGTCTGTAGATATTGCCTTGGCAGCTTTTATAAACGGATCTATCTCATTCGAACAATACATGGCAATCGTGGACAAGTTAGGTAGTTGGTATTTTGGGGCAGTAAACGCAACGGTAGTTAATATTCAGGAAATTTATAATCGCTATTATAATTATTCTGAAGCTGCATATGATAAATACACAAAAGCCTACGATAGTTACGCAGCTTCATTCCAAGCTTCATGGACAGACTGGCTTACGACAATTATCATTTTGGTCATAGTCATCGTGGTCATAGTCATAGTTTACAAGTTCATAACACGAAAAGGTATTTCACAAAAAGACATGCCCGTATGCCCATTCATAATCGCAAATAATTAGGTGATTTCCATTAAAACATATCGCTTCAAACTTTTTTTTTTAATTTTATTTTTCACGTTATTAATGTTATTACCTTCATTCTTCTTATTTCCGTTATCAAGTTTTAAAGAATCCGAGGATTTAGAAGTAACATCTAAATCAACAGAGGTTCTTTTAAAAACATTTACTAATATGGGGGATTTTAATAATTATGAAGTCTCAGGAACGTATGATACGTATACAGAGAGTAGTTACGTGTATTTAAAAGTAGTTTCTGGGCAGAACGCAAATACCACAAGATCCATTCCCGAAGTTCCAATAACAAGAGTCCAACTAATTGGATTTCATTCTATTAACACTACATTTAACTATTCAGAAGGGGATCGGTGCATGATCTTCGCCCATTATATTGATGGAACGGAAGATATTATTAGAAACCAAACCACAGGAACAGTAACAAATTTTAACGTTATTCTCACACTCCCAACAGATAAAACCCTTCAATATATCAAGATCTTTACAAAAGCAAATAACACGGAATACGTGATTCAACAAGTTTCTACCGAGTATTATTTCGGTTATTTACCTGAAATAAGCGTGAGATACGATGATCCTGGGCAAGTCGGAGACGTGGAATATTTTTACGTGGAATTAAAATACATAGATGATACATTAACCCAAAATATCACGTTTCAAAATATTGCTACTGGAAGTGAAAGCGAAGAAATACTCAGTAATGTATATGGGTTTGACCAGTTATATGTTATAGAAAAAACCTTCTTAACTGCAGGGAATTATAGGTTTTACATTACAGCTCGGCATTCTTGGGGGATAGTAACGACATCATTTTACTATATTACGATAATTTATGATTTATATCCTCAATACAGTTATTTATCGCTTTTTGGACTGGATGGCTTTCCATTAGATTCAAAAGATTTTAAGATTTATTTGGGAGAAGACGAAGAAATTTCTCTTGTCAATTTCAGAGATTATCATGGGAACTGGTCAAACATGTATGACCGACCATTAAACGCTTCTTTTATAGATAATTATATCAAGTTTAACACGTCAAGAAATGGTCTGACTACGAGATTTGAAAATGGAGCAGCATACGACACGTTATCATATAACACGTTAATATTTGAAGTAAAAGTTAGTAACAACTTGCGACTGGTAATAATTTATAATACAAAATATCACGAAAAGGATTATTATATAGATTTTATTAACATGAGCAAGCTTTGGTATCAAGTGGAAGTGCCTTTTTTTCTCTTTAATCAATATCAGAACATCACGAACGATTGGTTATCGGAACTTGGCTTCTGGATCTCAAATAATACAATACAGATCTCTAATATTAGAATAGCAAAGCATTATAACAAGACTTACTTGCAATGTTCAGAAATCAAGTTAAACATGACTGGAATAGTTCCAGATTCCGAACTTTTGTCAGAAAATTATCAGAATAACACGTTATTAACGTTTGAGCCAGAGATAGGATATGATACCCCAAGATTTCACAACATTACAGATGGATACAACTTGACATGGGTAGACATGAAAATAACTGATGGGTTTAACAACTCTCAAGCAATTTTTGAAAACGTGAGCATTCCAAGTAATTCTAGCATTCTTTTAGAAGGAGGTTTACATTATGATGGTCATGAGACATGGGAACATGATAATATTTCTGAAGGAACGTATCTTCGAGATGCTGCTCTAACGAGATGGGATGAGATAGAATATGCATCGAATTATGTAGAGATACTAAATTATTATCAAGGCCGACATGGGGTAATACACCTCCATGATGAAACTACATATTATGCCGTTCCTCGATACACATTTGATTCCAGTAAAACAAGCGGAATGTTTGAAACTTGGGTATATAAACAAGAAACGAGTAAAACATTATATTTAGATGTTTGGTCATCATCAAACGTCTTAGCCAGATTCATTTTCCGGAATGATGGATATATAGGTTATCATGGTGGGTCAATTGGGCAAACTTATAGTGCTGGGACGTGGTATAACGTCAAATTAGAATGGTTTTCAGACCATACATATAAGATTCGCTTTGGATCTAATTGGTATGGGCCATATTCATTTATTTCAAGTGATACACCTACTAATTTCAGGGTTTATACGGATCCAACACCAAGTATAGATTGTTATTTAGATTCAATTGATTTTTCATTTGAAACTAGGTATTATTACGACAGAATAAACAATCTATTAACATGGAATGCGAGTTATATTAGTGATGTTGTTGATTTTTATGCAGTTTACGAGATAATAGAAATCTCCCGAGCGCAATCTCAGCCGGTGGGGACAACCATTAATGTTCTTGTATCCGATAATTCAACTGGAGGATTTGATGATTGGATGTATTATTCTGAATATGAAGGTAATTCTACT
This sequence comes from Promethearchaeota archaeon, assembly GCA_016839425.1. Next base: position 4,405 of record JAEOUI010000484.1, on the reverse strand, counting down.
CAATTCATGAAATATAAAATATTATTTACAAATACAGATTCTCCAGATCCTGTCGTTTTTTATAATATTTCTTTTGGATCTGAGAAATTAATCTCATTAATTAATATATCAATTATTGATAATGCCAGCATCTCAACAATAGCAGCAGGAAATAAAAAAGGAAGTCCTAATTCAACGGATGTTATAGGAAGTTTGCCAAGCACGTTTACGAGCGTAACAGGTAATACTATTACGGTAGCATCATGGCATGGCAGAAATAACGTGCTTTATTTCTCAGAAGGAGCAATAACAGATGATATTATAACAACATTTTCAGACAAAACAGCAGGGAATTATAGTTTCTGGTTCAATATTGATGGAACTGATCAAGATTTGAGGATTTTTGGGAAAGGTCCTGTTTATAATACATCTATTAGAATTTATGGAGATGAAATACAATATTCTTACGCTGCTGGGTGGATTACCATCAAAGAAGATCTTGATATTGGGAGATGGTATAGGCTAAAAGTTTTATTTGATTGCTCTTCCAAAGACCGATTAATATATTTAGACGATGAACTTATTTCTAACTGGTCTCACTTTCTTCAAACAAGCATTAATTCCATTGAATTTAGATTAACCGCAGGGGGAAGCGGAAGGGATTGTTACGTGGACGGGTTTTATGCAAGCTGGGATGGATACAACGACATGAATAAACATGTTGAGGATGTATCACTCGCCGCATACGTGTCAAATATCATTGACTTTGAGCAAACATGTAATATCTCAAAAATTCAAGCTAATTATTCAACAGGGACGAACACCTCACTTGTGATATATATAATTGATAATTCTTCAGGATCAGGCGATTTTGACACGGGATCAACAATTGAAGAATACGAAGGAAATAAAATACGGTTTGTTAAATTCTATATCATTCTAAATAATAGTTTTGCGGAAGAATCTCCAGTTTTTTATAATATTAATTTTACACTACAAAATAAAACATATACAGTTGCCCAGAAGTTATATTTTAATTATTTTGATGATTATTATCCGTTCGTTTTTGCATCTAATAATATTATTTCAGCCAGAACTAACACTTCTTGTAATATTGCTAATATATCGATATATGATGTAAATGCTTCTAAATTCGTGTTAAATCAAACAATTTCAACAAGTTATGCGAACAAGATTTTTAATTATGCAAATAATTCAGTATATTTCACGAATAAAACGCAATTGTTTTATCTAATAGTGAATGATTCCGAACCTTTCGAGGCGTCGGTCAATCTTATCACCTTAACCACTGTTTATAACAAAACACTTTATGTTGGAAACTACAACTTCACGCTTTTAGAAGGGTTTGAAAGAATATATTGTTATGTTAAAAATAATAATAGTTTAAATGCAGAACTACGGCTAATCAACTCGACCACGATTTTCAACACGATTGAATTACAAAATTCATCGCTATATATAGCACTAATAGGAGTTAGAAATACTTCTCATGTCTACGTTCAAGCCGCATTTCAAAGTTTTTCTAATGAATCGATATTCATGAGAGAAGTTTTCGAGGTAAAAAACGAAACATATCGATTAATCTCAAGCGAAAATAGGCAAAACCCCAATTCTCTATCTTTTTCACAAGAGACAAGAACGTTAGCCATATTAGATTATTTTAACAATACTCTCTATAGAAAGTCATGGAATTACACGTCATTTATTGATATAAGCATTCCAATCGTAACGCTCACGATATATAACTGGAATAATCGGTCAATTTATGCAGAGATACAACGAGGGTTAGGAACAATGATAACGATCTTGGTTCCTCCAGAATCTTCAATCTCTATTAAAATCTTCGCAACGAGTTACCTACTATGGATAAGGAACGCAGAATTACAGTTATTATTATTTACTGAATTCTCACCTGATAGTTCGGAAAACGTGGTTTTTGAATTTGGAGAACGCCAAGGTGCTGATTTTCCACTATATGATTTCTGGTCTCTTTTATGTGAATTCTTTTTTGGGACCTGGTATGGAATTCTACTATTCGTGTTAACATGCGTGTTAGTAGCCTTCACCATTGCTAATACCACACATAATGTTTATCGCTGGCATCAATCCAGAAAAGATCGCAAGAAAGACGAAAAGAGATGGAAAAAAGAAAAAAATGAGAAAGAAAAAAAAGAAGAAGAAGAAAGATTAAGAGAAAAGATGAGAAAAAGGAGGATTTAAATGGGCATAATAGAAGGAGAATTGATAAATTTTGCCAAATGCATGTTTTTTTTAGTTTTTGTTATTTTCTATCAATATGAAATTTTCAAAAGGAGCAAGGATAAAACAGATAATAGAGAACTTTTTCTACTTCACGTTATCGTTCCATTAGTATTTCTAATCCCTGTGTTTCTATTTGTGCCTTCTATTCCTGGAGTTATTGTAATTGGATTAGTAAGCGTGATAGAATATTACTGGCTTGATCGAACGGAGCAATGGCTTAGAATAAAAATGCGTTGTGTAGGAGCTCATGATGTAGGCTTTAAATTTGTAAACCACGATAAAGAATCAGATGTTGTTAATATATATAAGTTAAGGCATCAAGAACCGAATACAGTGGCCCATTTAGTAAAAAATAATTTAGAAATCGTCCGAAAAATGACTAAGACAAATATATTTGCAAACATAATTGATAGTTATCTTTTCATGCATCCTGAAATAGATCTGGAAGATATTCGGGATGGAGTAAAGATTGAAACTGGAAATGGAGATAGAAATTATATATTATTAAAAAACGAAATTGATGAATTAAAAGTTCGGATGGACGAGGTAAAAGATCAGACGGATAAGATATCTAAGAAGCCATCAAAGAAGGGAAAGAATAATAAACCAGCAAATAATAACAAAAATAAAATAATAGAGCCTATAAAGGAGATAAGAGACCTTAAAGAAGGAGAGGATCCAGAGGAACCAGAGGAAACTATTGATCCAGAGGATCCAGAGGAAACAATTGATCCAGAGGAACCAGAGGAAACTATTGATCAAGATGAAGAAGATGCTATCAAAATATTTGAGTTAGCATTTAGGGACTTTTATTTCCACAGAGTTTTCATGAGTTTTGACTTCTTCGAAATAGGGTTAACGGAAGATGGCGAAGAAGAGGAAGAAATTACTACAATGCTTCAAGTTCTAATATTGAGTTTACACGAATCACTTATTTACGATCTCACATTAACAGCCGCATTTCTTACTCCTGAAGTAGTAAAGGGAAAGAAATTTACAACGATCTTCGCAATAGAAGGAATATCTGATAATGAAATAGCTCAAAAATTACATGCCGCAGTCGATGATTTAGAATTATTTAAAGAAGTGCCATATTTCACAAAATCCCGAAGACTCCTTAAAGAAGTAGATACCTTGGAACGCTTGCTCGAAGAAGAACAAGAAGAATACGGCAAATTACTTAACCGAAAATTGAAAGTTAGTGCATCTTCTGAAAAAGCCAGCCGATTTAGTAACGGATCTCGCACTAATTCTAGGAAAGATAGAAGAAGAAGATGGTTTAATAATGATGACGAGGAGGAAGAGTAATGAAGCCTGAAGAATTACTAGCTTTTCAAGAGATAACTGGAAACATAAGAAAAATACAAGAGATTTCAAAAATTAGAGAAATAGAAGCCGAAGGAGCAATCAAGAAATTCAAAAGAGTGGCAGGATCTTTTGAAATATTCAAGAAAAGATGGCGAGATTTTGACGTCTCAATATTAAACGGAGTATTAAGAGCCGCCGATCTTTCAGAAGAAGAGGACATTACACATTTTTATTATAATTTAATGATGCAAATGGAGGACAATCCACGAGAACCATTAGTAAAAAATTTCTACTTTACATTAGCCGAGAAAATAATGAAAGCTATAGATATTAGCAATAAAAAATACGCTAAATTAGTAGCAAAACGGGAAGATGTAACCTACGACCTGGTCCAGAAAGAAGTATATCTTAAAGCAGAACACGATTACAAAGAGCAACATGACGGGGTATAGTATAATAATGAGATCACTTGTAAAATATAAGACAACAGAGAAGTTGAGTTGGAGACAAGAAATAATTAGAAAAGTTGATGAATACAAACTGCCAGGAAAAACACGGGGAGCATGGATCAAGTTTCTTACGAGCAAAAAAGGAAAGACACATCGAAAAGCTCTCAAAGATAATGTAACTAATATTTTAATTAGCATGCATGAAGATTCAATCGGTGATGAAACAAACGTAATAGGATTGATAAATGGACCGCCTAATTCAGGAAAATCTAGAATGGCCCGAACATTAATGAAAAAGATGCAAATTAAAGCTAAAAAAGATTTCAACATTCATTATCCAATTGAATTTAGTTTTTATAAAACAGTTTTACAAAAGAAGCTAAAAG
>JAEOUI010000483.1 GCA_016839425.1 Promethearchaeota archaeon | reverse complement strand
TAGCAAGTTCAAATGCCGGTTGGTCATACTCTGGTAAAGAAATACCTTCTGGTGTAGTCGGAAAAATATAATTTGCCCATAAAATCTGGTGATTGATCCCCTTCGGTTCGGTTTCGAGGACTTTCCGCATTTCCATGGGAGATTGGCAAGGAGCCACGATGGCTATTTTTTTCTTATGATGCCGCCAAACTCTTTCTATATAGGGTAATACATATTTAACATAATCCTGGCGCCCCATGATTGGGCTTGCTGCATATTGATCTGTTAAAGATGCACCAAGGAGCGGCAATCCATTTTTACGTGCTAAGTCAAAAATTCTGATCGCAGCTTGGGTGGTCAATTCCATTATTGCGGGATAAATGTCTGGGTCTCCACGTTTCCTAATTTTTTCTTTTCGGATTGGATCGTCCGTTTCTACATAATCCTTGTGAAGGCGCATGTCTAAGGGGAGTTTTTCGTCTCCTCTAAGTAGCATTGCAAGATCCCAAGGACCATCTAGAGTTAACGGAAGAAATAACTCGGGATGGTGTTTTTGTATTGCTTTAATCGTATCAAAATACATCTTGAGATGACCAGTAGCTTCTTCTGGGATTGTAATCTTTTGTATATCTTCTTTACTCTTAATCGGATACTCAACGGGGTATGGCACTCGCTCTTCGGTAACCTTGAATTTTGCACCCATTTCGCACGCTCCAACTATCATGACGCCTTGCCATATTGGCACGGTAATCATGTCACAATCAAAACGATCGCAAACTAAGTCCGCCAGCGCAACATTTGCTTCAATGCTTTCCACCGTTAATTTCCAATTATAATTCGTGTCTAACATTGAAGGCTCGATATTTGTAGCCGTCAACATTGTTGGTACTCGGTCTGGAAGACCAAATTGGGCTAACATGAAACGCTCCATTCCATTTAGTTTACCGATACCCAATTTGCCTTTAATCAAGGCTTTTAACATTGTTATTATTAAATTTGGCATAAAATTACTCCTATTGTTAAAATTTTAATATTCAATTATAATATCACTTATTTATTACAATAACGTAACGCTTGAATATTCAAGTGTTTTTTTATAGAATAGTTTCAATAAAGAGAAACAAATACTTCATAGACAAATTATTGAAGCTTTATAAATTAAAAAAAAAAAGAAAATTTTGATTTTTACAAGAAATCTAATACGAGCTTGTTAATTTCGGGTGCTCTGGACAAGTAGGTCATGTCGCCAGCGTTTTGTAGAATTACCAAGCGATCGTTCGGCATCTTTTCGTCCATTTCTATCATCCATTCTTTTGGATGAATTTTATTGTGAGAACCAGCGATAATCAATGTCTCATGGGTAATCTTATCAATTTCATCATAGAGTGTCATTTCTAGCATGGCAGAGCCTTGGTTTTCAACATCCTTGGGCGTCATGGGATCGATGGAATATACTTTAACCCATTCAGCCACGGTCCAGAGATCGTGAAACTTCTTGCCAGGATTAGCCTCCAGTTCTTTGACGAAGTCTTCGTGAAATGCCATGACAGCGCTTTTCATGAAATATTTCTCTGGAGCGTTTAGTTGGAAATCTACTGCCTTGCTATTAACGCCCATTATGTTTTTAATAATATCGTCAGAGGGAAAGCGCGAAGTCGTATTTAATAGAACGAGTTTCTTGACTCGATCCGGATATTTTAAAACGAAACGAGTCATTGCCATTGCACCTAAAGCGTATCCCATAATATTTGCTTTTTCAATCTTAAGGTAATCCATCAGACCTGCAACATCGTCGGCAATATTCTCTAAAGTATAGTGATAATCGGGTCGATCGGACTTACCACATCCTCGATTATCGAAGGTGATGATTTTAAAGCGTTCACCTAATTGCTTTATTTGCGCAACCCACATCTCTTTTTTAAGGCACCAACCGCTTACCAAGATGAGTGGTTCTCCGTTTTCGTTTCCTTGGATTTCGTAACTAATGTTTATACCATTAACTTGAGCAATGTTAGCCATGTGTTTTAATAATTATTGTTAATTAAAAAGAATTTTTCAAGAACATTGAATTGACTCTAAAGCATTAAATTATAATTAGAAGCGATTTTTTTATATAAAAATAGTAATACGATATAATATACTTGAAGAGAACGAATAAAATTTACCCTTAATTAATTTCAATATCCATGTTCTGCATTTCAAGCAAGTGCTTGTACGTTCCATTGGGAATGGCCATGAGTTCGTCGTGGGTTCCTTTTTCAATAAAGCCTTTAGCGTCCTTATCAACGACGAGAATAAGATCTGCGTTTTTAATCGTGGAAAGCCTATGAGCAATGATAATTGTGGTGCGTCCTTTTCGGGCCTTGTTTAATGCGTCTTGAATCAGTGTTTCCGTGTAAGGATCGACAGAAGAGGTAGCTTCATCTAGTATAAGGATTTTAGGATCTGTTATGAGCGCTCGGGCAAACGCAATGAGTTGTCTTTGACCGATAGATATGTTAGAGGCGTTTTCGTGAAGAATCGTCTCAAATCCTTCTGGTTGGGACATGATAAAATTATACAATCCAAGAAATTTAGATATATCTAACATCTTGCGTTCTATTTCGTCGTTGATCACATCCAAACCGTAAAGCAGGTTTTCCCTTATGGTTCCCTTGAACAAAAACGAATCTTGAGGGACTAAGCCGATATTTTTTCGAAGAGCGTTTTTTGTTACATCTCGAATATCAATGTTATCAATAAGGATTTTTCCCTTGTTTACATCGTAAAATCGAGCGATTAATTTAATCGTGGTTGTTTTTCCCGCACCCGTTTCTCCAACAATGGCAATAGTCTTACCTTCATCAATTGTAAGATCAATATTTTTTAATACAAAACCACTTGAATGCTCGTGTTCAATCATTTTTCTTTCTTCTTCTATGCATTCTTGTACCATCTTTGGGAACGAATCAAATTGTTTCTTAGGGATTGGGAGCTGAGCAATCATTCTGGCAAGCTGTCGCGGATTCATTGAACCAGGTGGACCAATTGGACCCATTCCAACACCACCTTCACCAGAGGAGGCTCTACTGCTTGCTGGAGATTGCTGAAAAGATTCGGCACGAAAGAGCATTTTTTCAAGAGCAGTAATCAAGCTCTCAACTAAGTGAGGGTCGTTTTTGATTTTAAATTGAAGATCATTTTTTAAACCGTTGTTGATAGTTGAGAGAGCTTGGAATTTAGAGCTTTTTGATTTACTTTTTGAACCTTTCATGCGAAATTTCCTTTTTACATTATTATTTTCGCTATTGATGAAATTTTTTAACTCAATATTCAAATTATCGAGCCTGTATCCGAAATTTACATCTTGAAAAGTGATGTTAGCCTTGATTTCTTCAAATAAAATAGGAATAGTA
>JAEOUI010000053.1 GCA_016839425.1 Promethearchaeota archaeon | reverse complement strand
GCACTATACAATCCCAAGTTAAGAAAAGAATATTCGATCGCTTTAACATTCCTAATTTCGAAAGCTTAGTAAAGTCAACCGATCTGTTAACAAAAATTCTTCAAAAAATAAATGCAATTTAAGAAGTCAATTTAAAAAAATCACAAATTCGGGAAGAAATAGCTAAAAGATTCTCGAACAAATCAACTAGATTTGATAAAGTGTAATAATTTTAAGTTAATTTATTAAAAGGCTATATGATACTTTCAAGCGAATATTAGTTAAAGATATTTTTCCTAATAAGATCACTAAAATCTGATTCTATCAAACGAATAAATTAATTCATCATAAAGAAGCATTTTAAGGATATAATATTAATTTTTTCTTTAAATGGATTGAATCCATCTCAGTAATAAAAAACTATAAAGTGTTATTAATGAGAATAAGGAAAGGAAAAAGAGCTCGATCATTAAAATGTATTGGATTGGTGATAATTGCATTAAATATTATCATAATATCATGGAATATGACATCAATTACAATCAATAAAAGTGTTATTTCGAACCAAGAATCCGTTCGATTGAAACCAAATCTTGGTAATCAAGAATTAATAGAACAATTGCTTGACGCTAAAATTGAAGAGTTCCGTAGGGAAGGATTTTTTTCAGAATATTATTACCCTTCCATCCACGCAACCTATTATGCTGTCCAGAGCTTAATGTATTTGGGCAAGGAAGATGTGATTGATAAGTACGAAATTGTAAATTTCTTAATGGATCATTACGACGATTCTAGTCATACATTTAGAGACGAGTATTCCGACCGATATTTAGATTCGGATTTTATTGGCATATATTACCCGCTCACTTCTATTTTAGAAGTAAATTGTTACGCAACGCTAACGCTTGACTTATTAGGCAATTTATCGCTGATAGATAAGCAAGAAACCATTGATTTTATTTGGAGTTGCTACAATCCCATTGATCATGGATTCATTGGCAGGCCGTACGATTCTTCGTTAACCAGTGGATTTCGCACATCAACGGCGGAAAACACGTATTTCGCAGTCATCGCTTTGGATGTTCTTTTAAGCGATTGGTCCGCTTACGAGGACGAAGTAGACGAGATCATTTTATTCATTAACACTCTTCATGGAAGTAACGGTTGCTTTAAAAACGACCAGGCCTCCTCGATTTATACTGTGTGTCCAAGCGATAAAAGCATTATATCGTCTTATTATTGCATTAAGATTTTAGAAAAGTTTGGAAGCGTGGCGACAATGGGATTAAGTGATTTTTGGGAATACATGGAAGCCACATATCAAGCAACCGAAAATTTCTTCTCTATGAGAGAATTCATTGGACTCGAAGAAGAAATGAACTTAGTAGCAAGCGCAATGGCAATTGAATTAGCAGACTTGACTTGGTTTTCGGGTTATGATAGGAGTGCAACAATACAGTATGTATTAGATCATAGGAACACCCTCGGAAACTGGAATGATGGAACAATAGGAAACAACCATGACCTATGGTTTACTTACACAATCCTCAGGTCCTTATATAACACGGGTTCGCTTTCAACGCTTTCTTCAGAAGATATTAACCAAATCGCAAGCTCGTTTGACCTTTATAAGAACCCAATAGCCGGATATTCCCTCATATCGAGAGATTACACTTCAATAAAATCAATTAATTCCATTATTAAAAGTCTTAAATTGGAAGGTAAGTATAACGATCTTGCAATTTTAGAAAAAGAAGCGATTTTTAACCAAATTGTCGATGCTTGCGTGCTTAATTACTTTCCCGAGTCGTCATTCACCACGCAAATAAATATGGCTCTTGAAAGCAAGAATTTCAGGACATTTCCAATTGAATCGAATAGTTACGGCAATAGAGAAATATTTCAGGAGATTGGAATGCCTCACTCTCATAAAGCAATGTATTTCGCCTTGGAGGTCTTCGAAAAAACATTCAAGCTAGACGACTTGAACGACTCATATTCATTATTAGGATTCGTTCAATCAATTGTTGATTGCCAATTTTTGGAGCCAGGCTACGACGGAAACGGTGGTTTCCTTCCTAATAAGGAATTAATTTATGTGCCCGCAGAAAATCGAGATAATAATGTATTTCTTGAGTATAGCTATTACGCAATCAAATCGTTGAGATTGCTTAGTAATTTCTTAGAACTTGGACCTATTAGCGAGTTGGGTATTGATTGCGACTCACTCACGGAGTTCATATATAGGAATATCCTGGAAGACTCAACGCAGGCATATTATCAACCGCGCTATACCGGCGATTCGATCGATGGGTTAAAGAATACTTATTTTGCTTTAGAATTGTTAAAAATGTTGGAAACTTACCTTTTAGACGATGAAAAAATTATAACCTTTGCGCTTCAAAATCTTGATTATTCGAATATAGCTAGCGTTTATTATTGTTTTAAAATATTAGATCTTATTGGGGAAGAATACTCTTTCAATTGTTCTTTAACAAAAAACTTAGTCCAGCAACTATATTACGAAGGGATTAACGGGTTCTATTTATCCACAAAAAAGACCAAGATAGAACCTGAAGCACTTTCTTGGATCTGCGAAATGGCTAATTCAGAGTGGATTTGCGGAGAATCTCAGTGCGAATCGCTTGTTGCGTTAGGAACGACCCTTAATGTGAGTGCTTCTTTAAATGGCTTAATTTACGATGTAGATTCCACGGATTACACGGCGGTCTTCGAAAGCGAGCATTTAGGCTCTTTCTCGTTATTACCAAGCAGAAATAGTTTTTGGCAAGAAATTATGGTCCCAATTTCAAGCGAAAATTATCCACTCATAAACGGAAAAATCAAAATTTCCGTTGGAGGAGCAATTATCTTGAATATTCCTGTAACTTTTGTAACTTTTTGTGAATCGAAAGAAAGTTTTAATGCAGAATTGGTATACGATGGAAGCGTACAATTTACAGCCTCGTCTCAAATAATAATTGGAAGCGAATGCGTGCCTTCAGGACCTCACGGTTATGAAGTCTATGTAGATGTGTACCTTGACGACGATTTTGTTGAATGTATTTATTTAAATAGAACGGAATTGGAAGATGAAAATCGAACAAACTATTGCTTGAATTATGTCCCAAGTCGATATGGTGATTATTACTACGAGATGTTCTACGAACATCCTTTTCAAGACAACCCAGAACTTGTATTCACATGGTCTTGCCCATATACAGGTCCAGCTGCTGCGTTCAAAGAGCAGGAAGACAACTTGATTTTAGCTTCAACGCTTTCAATGGGGTTTTTTATTGCTCCATTTATCATTGGAGGCGTCTATATTAAAGTGAAAGGTGATTTACGCAAGAGATTTCCAGACAAAACTAAAAAATCCTTTAAATTTAAGAAATCATAAATTTTTTTCATTTTTTTAACTCTTTCTAATTATTTTATCATTTATATGCAAAAATTTTTTCTTTAAATAATCTCGAGCAAATGATATGGTGATGTTACGATCAGATTTAAATTGCTTTCCATTCGAAAAAGTCATTGCTATTATAGACATCCTAAATTCATTTCAAGGAAAATACAATAAAAAACTTAATTTCACGGAGCTTGCAAAACATTTCGGTTTTTCTCCTCAAGAAACGCATTTAATAGCGGATCTAATTTTAAAGATGCAAGAAACCTTCCATTCGACTTTTAAAGAGCATATTTTAGAGAAGAAAATCGAAAAAGGTTTTATTTACTTGAAAGCGGAAAAATATTTCGACGAAATACCAAAAAGCATTACGCTCCAAAAAGATCACTTAGAGAAATTAGGAGATATAATTTACACATTCTTAGAAGTAAAAAGAGGAAAGGGTTTTGAACTGGAGGATCGTTCTTCAAAATTATCGGCTTTAGTTAGATCCGTAAGGGCAGTTCATCCATATTTCTTTTATAAAAATGGAAGTAATTTAGTGTATCCTACAAAATTTGGTTTAGAATTAGGACTTAAGATACTTTCTTATAAGAAATTAAGTAGACCTATCTTCAATTTAATTATTGATCGCCACGAGATCAAAGTTGAACCGCAATGAGCGAAGTAAAAAACGATATCCAAGAAGAAGAAAGAGAGAGAAAAACGGATATTCCTAAGGAAGCAATTGAACATAGAGAATATCAAATTGCAATAGCGGAAAAATGCACTGGTAAGAATTCATTAGTCGTGTTACCAACAGGACTTGGAAAGACCATCATTGCCGTTTTGGTTGCACTTAACACTTTAAAAATTGTACCAACGGGAAGCAAGATTATTGTAATGGCGCCAACAAGACCTTTAATAAACCAGCATTACGATTCTTTTCTTGACAAGCTTAGGATTCCTAAAAACGATTTTGGAATTCTCACGGGAAAGATTCCTCCTGAAAAGAGGGGGAAAATATTTCGCGAGCGAGAAGTATTGTTTTTCACCCCACAAACTCTAAGAAACGATTTAGTTAGTGGGCGTTATTCCTTGAAAAATGTTTGCTTGCTAGTTATTGACGAGGCACATCACGCTTCTGGAGATTATCCATATGTCACGATTGCAGATAAATTCGTAGAGCAAAATTCAGATGGATCGATTTTAGCCTTAACCGCTTCTCCAGGAGCTACAAAAGAGAAGATAACGACTTTATGTAACCTTCTACATGTGCCCCTTGAAAACATCCACATGCGTTCCAGAAAGGACGAAGACGTGAAATCTTATCTCAAGCCAATGGATATTTATAAAATCGGAGTTGAAAAAACCCAATTAATGCGAGAATCTTTAGAAGAAATCGAGCAGGTCTTAGAAGAGCGCTTGTTATATCTCGCCCAGCAGGGTTTTATACCAAAAGAATCGAACCCTTTAAGAAAAAAAATAATGAGAAAAGATTTAGTGAAGCTAAACGCTGAATTAATTGACCTTGTTCAGAGTGATGGGGATAAAACAGGTGTTTATGGAGCAATATCAGTGAACGCACAAGCCTTGATCTTGTATCACATGATAGAACTCGTTGAGCAACAAGGACCAGATATGTTGTTAGAATATATCGATAAATTACATTCCGATGCACGGAAAAAAAATAGTTCTAAAGCAGTAAAAAATCTAGCTTCAAATCAACAAGTAAGGAAAATTTATGTTGAACTTCGAAAATATAGCGATTTTTATTCTGAAAAGTTGGTCCATCCTAAATATCATGTGCTTGAGGCTTACTTGACTAGAGAGATCCAAACAAATCCCGAATCAAGAATTTTAGTATTTATTAAACTAAGAAACTCGGTTTTAAACATCGTGAAAAAGTTAAATAAGTCAGAATGCATTAAAGCCTCAAGATTCGTTGGACAGGCAACGAAATCAAAAAAAGATATAGGATTATCTCAAAAAAACCAAATTCAGATTCTTCAGGAATTCAAGCAAGGAAAATATAACACTTTAGTGGCTACTAATGTAGCGGAAGAGGGTTTAGACATTGCAGAATGCGACCTTGTGGTGTTTTACGATGTCGTTGCCTCTGAAATCCGATTGATACAAAGAAAAGGCCGTACAGCCCGACATCGTAAGGGAAAGGTCGTAATACTTTATACGAAGAATTCTCGAGATGAGATATACTTAAATGTTGCGTTAAACAGGTTAAAAAAAATGAATTTCAATCTCAAGAATTCGAATCGATTCCTAAGCGAATTTAACGATCAAAATCAAATGCATCCAGATATTTCTACAAAAAAAAAAAATTTATTTAACTCACCTCAATTAGAAATGGAAAAAGAAGACCAAGATCGAGCACATATCATTCAAGATCACCCAAAAACGGACATTAAATCGTGCGTTCAAAGAAAGCAAGAAAAACATCCCAAACAATCAAGCCTTGAAGATTTTACAACAGATTCTGCCAAGAAAGACCCCCTAATAGAACAAATGGATTTTACGATTAGCAAGTGCTTGCCCATGAAATTAGGATTGAGGAAGAAATTGACCAAACTTAATATATCTTATGTGTTTGTTGATTCGCAAGAACACATTGTTATTGGAAAAAATGTACTTGTTCAAATCTATTCCGGCAAAAGCATTGATCTTTCAGAAATCGAAAAAAAAGAAAAAAAATTCAAGGAAAAGTACGAACTCGTATTAAACATCCTCGATCTCTCGGAATTTGTAGAGGAATTTGATGGCCAGAAAAGATTACTTAAACGAAAAGTCGTTGAATTTGCAATAAAACGAGATTTGAGAATAATATGCGTTGATGACCACGAAGAACTCTTTTTTATTCTCAGAAACATACACGATCATAACATTAATACAAAGAAGGGAATATAAATATGGGAGAAAACAGATGGAAAAAAGATAACACTCCCTATTTTATTTTTAGTTGTTTCAAGTGTAAAAATTATTCGCTTGTTAAAACAACTCAAAAAGGAAAAAAATGCTTGAGATGTGGGCATTACCACCATGTAAGTCAATTAGAATCAAATTCAGAGGTAGTAAAAGGAGCAACTGCTGCTAGAATGAAACTTATTGAAAAGCAAAACTTTTTAGCTAAAAAGGAATTGGGAAGTGATCCAGATTTAATTGCTGAAGGAGGTTTTAGTGTCTCAAATGGTTATAAAGAAAATCAAATTTCAAATAATCAAAAACAAGCACGCTCTAGTTTTGATATTTTTAATAAGCTCTTGTTGAAGCTTGATTTTAAGTTCAAGCAATTTCCAGAGTATGTTATATATATGATAGCAGAAGAACAAGGCATTCCAAGAGGAAAAGTCAAAAAAATGATAGATAGATGTATGAGAGAACACATATTAGAAAAACAAGACGCTCTATACGAACTCATAAAAAAATAAATATCATAAAAATAGTATTGAATCTTCTAATAACCACCAATTAAAATATATTTTATAACCCATATTTTAAAGATATGTATTTTAAATATTGCTTCATAAAATACCGCTGACTTTTACAATAGTCAAGCTTTGCTTCTTCAGGTACAATGTTCGAGGCAAGTAATAAATCGTTAATCTCTCCAATTAAGGACAGGTTTTCGTTCAATTCAGTATTTAATTTTTTAACTAAATTTTTTTTTATCCTTTTTATGCTCAATTCGAGTTGGGATTGTGGTCCATCTATTTTTTCTGATTTTTTCTCTTCGTTTTTTTCAGATGAATTACCAATCAAGAGAATCACTTATCTTTGTTTAGCTGTTTTTTCGCTATCAAGGATGTTACGATTGAAGTATTTAAAGAAAAAATTATTCGTTCTTTGGAAAAAGCGTGTGATTCGGTTCAAAAAGATTTTTTTACAACTAGTTTTTGACACATCTGAATACCCAATCCCGTTTTCCTATGAATAACATAGTAGTTGTCCTTTCTAACTTGTTCTGCCGTGTGATACCCTGCCTCGTAAAGAATTCGAGCTCTTGTCCGCCCGACATTAGGAAGCCTTAGCACTAAGTCGAATAATTCTTCTTTAATTCCATGTTTCAATCTTATAGATAGTGTCTCCGCCATTTCAGCAACAAAAATAAGATTTGAATCGGTTTCGCTTAAATGTCGAGCAATTTCTTTTATAAATATGACTATTCGTTCCATATTATTCTTGATAGCGTACAGGTCTCCTGCAAATATCCCATGATCCTTGATGATTTGCTCTATTGGTAATTCGTCGGCGTATTCTAAAACTGGTAGTAACATCTTATTATCTCGAACCATTTTTTCCGCCTTGAGTATTCCGTAAGCTTCAGTAATGAGGTCCTTATATGTTTCTATTTGGACACTTTCAAGGCGTTGGCGTATCAACACGCCAGACGCAGGATAAAGGTAAAGAGAGACGATTAATCTTCCAAATCGAGAACAACTAATTTTATTGCTTGAAACCTTAAATAGTAAACCCTTATCAAATAAATAATTGAGAATATATTGATTTTTAACAGATTTTGGAACTATATCGTTGACATGTTTTGAAAAATTTCCTTGGTCTCGTTTGAGTAAATGTATTAGAAATATCGTAATGTGATCGCAAAACTCGAAAGAAAACTCTTGATTGGCAAAATTATCAGATACACCATTTTCAAATCCGCAACTGCATCGAACACCCATATTGATATCAAACTGACACGAAAAAACACCAAATTCAGATTTCACATAACCACTTATTGATGATTTTGATAATCCCGTAATTTTAACGCCATGCTCTCTCTTTCTTAATGCTTCTATTTTATTTGGTTGTGAATGTAATTTTAACACATTTGATGTAGAGATTTCGCGAATCATTAACAATTCTTCTATAGGAATTTGACGCATCATCTCGCGATCCTTAGCATTATACCAAAAATAAGTTTTTTCAAAAAAAGTCACGATTTTATCAAGAGTTACACTTTCTTCTTCATATACTCTTAATAGGGTTTGCTCCATGAGAGTATTTACATTATTTAAAGAAGAAAGCAAGTCATTGTATCGTGGCACTAATTCTAAAGAAGTCTTGTCGAAGCCTTGAAAATAGTGATCCTCGACCCATTCCTTCTCTGCTAAATCTTTTACCAAGATATAACCCTTTCCTACCGTGTCAAATCCTGGTCTTCCCGCCCTTCCAAGCATCTGAAAGACTTCATTTGAATTAAAAGCTTTGAAATACGTAAATCCATCGCCATTTTCGTGAAAACCATTAAAATTCCCTATCTTCTTAGCAGAAATAACAAATTTTTTGAAATTTTTAAGAATCACCACTCTAGCTGGAATATTTACTCCTGCCGAAAGCGTTGTCGTACAACAAAGTACTTTAATTAACTTACGACGGTAGTTATCCTCCACGAGCCTCCGTTCTTTTGGTAAAAGTCCTGCGTGATGGAAACCCACGCCGTATTTAATTATCTTTTTTAAGTCGTGATTATACCCCTTAACTTCGTTTATATCTTTAGAGATCTTATCAAGTTTCATAGAATCTTCTTCGGAGACGAAACGCTTTACTGTCTCTTTGAGGTTCATTGCCTGTTCCCTTGTATTTTTTCTCGTGTTTAAAAAAATGACAACTTGTCCACTATCTTCCAAGGTCTTATTTGTAATCTTCTTTATGGTCGACTCCTTATTTTGAGTTCTGAGGATCGTGTAGTGTAAGGGCACAGGTCTATGATCAGAATACACTAGAGATGATTTATTTCCTAGCGATGATAGCCAAGAATTAAATGTTTCAGGATTAGCTATAGTTGCGGAGAGGCCTACGATTTGAGGATGCTTTAGAAATTCGTTTAATCTCACAATTAATGATTCCAAGCGGGGGCCTCGTTCGTTTTCTCCAATGATGTGTACCTCGTCAATGACTATGCTCGTGATGCTAAAGATCCACTCTTTAAAATGAACATTTCGGATTAAAGAATCGAGTTTTTCATAAGTAGTCACGATCACATCACTTTTTGCAAGTTCAGAGTCTTCCGCGTCAAAATCTCCAATAGAAAGAACGATTTTTAAACCGTATTTCTCATAGGTTTTTTTAAAATGTGAATATTTTTCCGTGGCGAGCGCCTTAAACGGAACGAGATATACAGATTTACCCAAGCCTTGAAAAGCGGTATTTACAGCGCAAAGCTCCCCAATTAAAGTTTTACCACTGCCAGATGGAGCACATATTAAAAATGATTTTCCAAAAAATAAACCCTTCTCGATGGCTTCCTTCTGGACGCTTCTTAGATTAAATATCTTCGACTCAAATAAAGCCCTAAGAATCCTTTCGTCAGATATGTAATTAAAGATTTCATCGTCTTTATCCTTGAAAAGCTTGGACTTAAGGTTTTCGTTGGCATAATCAATCAAATCCACGGCTATTCACCTAATTAATAGGGATTAGCCCATTTATTCATCATTTGCATGAATGTTTCAGAGTCGCGCGATATTTCAACGCTTTTGATCACGGTTACATTTCTAACGGCTAAGTGGCTATCAATATAGCACACCATTGCGTGAAGAGGATTGCCATGTAATACTACATGAGGGTATGGAAAGCGTTTTTCTTCTTTCAATTTACTCAACATTTCGTATTCAATCCCAATTTCTATCTTTTTCTTGCAAAAAGGGCATTTATGTGCATTTTTCGTGTTTTGCTTGTATTTTACCATCTCTTTCAAGTTCTTTTCCGTTATTCCCATTTATTTATCCTCAGTTTATTAATAAATTAGCATTTGAATTGAATTGTATGTGTCATCCAATATATATAAACAAAAAAAAGAAATGTTTTTGAACGAAAATTCTCATTAGATTGTTAAAGAAAATATATGGCAAATTCGAATGCCATTTCTTTTTTGGGAATATTTCAATTTATTTAAGAACACTACAATCTTAGAATTGGGTAATGATGGATTCGCTTGAATTTACAGTCAACACCTACATAACGCTAAGACTAGAAAATAATAAAACTTTCATTTATATAGACGGAAAAAAGTTCTTACAATGCATGAGGCTTGTAATTCAGATTCACAAAGATAACTCATCAGAATACGATCTAATAGAGACAATCGACCAAGCCTCTGAAATTTACAAAACATTACATAATAATCGAATTTACGAGGGTGGTACGCATGATATTTCCCCAATTCAGGAATTTTGGGGTCATTGCTCGAATCTTCAAGCGTGGAATGAAAACAAATACGACACGCGCTTACTTCACAGTAATTTAGCTTTTCCCTTGCTTAAAAAATTAACTGAAGTTGGAGACCCATTGGCTAAAAGTATCTTCAAGGACGAGATTGCAAGACGATTATCGAGCGGATACCCTACCGTGGTTAAATACCTTTTAGAGCAATCCTATCTGAACTATTTTACAGAAGAAGAAATAGAAGTATTATCTGAATCAATCCAACATTACTTTAAATCAATACCAATAGTCAAGAACATTTTAGACTTGAAGCAAAAATACATCACGGACCTTAATCTACTCAAAGGGTTGAAAAACCACCCTACAATTAGAAAGCTGTGGTTAACACATAATCGATTAAGAACCATTCCTAAATGGATTGGTAATCTTAAAACGCTAAAAGAACTAAATTTACGTCGGAATAAGCTCATCGAAATTCCAGATTCTATCGGAAACCTCGAAAACTTAAAAACCTTAGATCTTAGCGAAAATTACATTACTTCGATACCAGAAACGCTTGGAAAACTTTCATCGTTAAAATCTTTATCGTTATTCAATAACAAGCTCGAATCGCTCCCGGAATCGTTAGGAGAATTATCTTCTTTAATTTTTTTAGAAGCTAGATTTAACAAGATTAGTATGCTTCCCAAAACGATTGGTCATTTAAATACTCTTAAAAGCTTATATTTACAAAATAACATGTTAAAGAAGCTTCCAGATTCAGTTGGAAATCTTTCTTGTTTGGAAAAATTACACATATCAAATAACTTTCTTGAATCGCTTCCCGAATCAATAACCACGCTTTCATCAATTTGCGTCATCTTAGCAGCAAATAATTGTTTAAAGAACATCCCAAAAACAATCGGAAACCTTCGTACCATCGAAACATTAGACTTGGAAGAAAATCAGCTCAGAGAGCTTCCCGAATCTATTGGATATCTATCATCCCTTAAAACACTCTATTTGCAAAAAAACGAAATAATATCACTTCCCGAAACGATTGGTAACCTTTCCTCACTCGGAAAATTATGGTTATTTGAAAATAAATTAAGAGAATTACCAGAATCGATTGGTAACCTCACCCTTCTAAGAGTATTATTTCTCCAGTCGAATCAACTACAAAAATTACCAGATTCGATTGGTAATTTAGAAATACTCCGTGAATTATGGGGCTACGACAACCAACTTACCACATTACCGACAACAATCGGAAACCTCTCCTTGCTTCAAGGGCTCTCCTTGGAAAAGAATATTTTATCTTCGTTACCCGAATCGATAGGCGAGCTTTCTTCTCTTAGAAAATTGTTACTTAACGACAATCGCCTGGTCGAGCTTCCAGAATCTATTGGAAAATTGAATTGCCTTGAAGAACTCAACTTAGCGTGGAACAGATTAAAAGACATACCGAATTCGATTGGAAACCTTTCTTCCCTTGAAGTCCTTTATCTCCAAAACAATTTATTAGAAACGCTTCCCGAATCAATTGGCAACCTTCAATCGCTCCGTGTCTTATATTTGCATAACAATCGCTTGAATTCCCTCCCAAGCTCGTTATTTGACTTGGATTCACTTGAGGAGCTATGGTTAATAAACAACCCTTATATTGAACAAATGGATTGTAATAACGCAAATATGATTAAAAATTTAGAAGAAACTGGAATTAAAATAATTTTTGATCTAGATCATAAAAGAACAAAATTTTCTCTATAAATTCCATTGATCTTTTTTTTTTTGCTGAG
>JAEOUI010000482.1 GCA_016839425.1 Promethearchaeota archaeon | reverse complement strand
TGATGTTATCAAACAATTGATTACAGTCATTTAGTGAATTTTTTATACAAATGTATCTTAATTTTCATAATAAATCACAAAAGACATTTAAAAAATGACTAATTTAGATATAAATTGGAAGAAAAAAAAAAAACAAGAATTAGAACTTAAAAAAAGATATGGATATATTCCAACCCTGGAACAAGAAAAAATCCGTCAATATTTAGAAGAAATTAAAACCATGAATCCACCAATAGGAAAAGCTTTAATTTACTTTATCCATTCGACTTCTCTCAATAGTCCTATCAATACAACACAATTATATACAAATTTATTTATTAACAATAAGTATTTAGCAACATTAAAGCGAAAAGAATATACTTATATCATCTTAGATCCAGATAGTTATTCCTTAAGAGTTAGTTATGAAAATAAAGAAGATGAAAGAATCATTGATTTTGAATCAAATATGAAATATTTCATTAAAATTAAAAACTCTCTGAGATTAAATGACATGTCTGGATCACCTACTATTGAAGAATATGACTACGATAAAGGATTAAAAAAGTTAAAAAAATCCACACTCATCAATTCTAACCTCGAGAGGGCAATTAAAGAAAAACAAAAAAATAAGAAAATTCTCTCTAAAAAAAAGCCTCATCAAACGGAAAATTATCAAATTAGCAAGCTTTCAATTGAAAGTGATGATGAATATGCACCGGAAGAAAGGGAAGAATTATTAAAGACCGAATTAGAACTTGAATTGCATGTTAAAGAGTTTACTTGCGCAGTTCATAAAGGATCGGTTAGTGGGCTAAATGTATATGTATGTCCTAAATGTGCAATGGTATATTGTCGTACATGCGCTCAAGCGATTAAAGCCAAGGGAGAATATTGTTGGTTTTGTCGTGCTAACCTTGAATTGTAAATAGATTTCCCTCGTTACAACATCATAAGATTAAAATCAGAAGATGGTAAATTGAGTTTGTTATTTTATAAATACTATTTTTAAAAAAATATTAAGAAATAGATACATAAAGGTAAATTAGGACTAAATTAAGATTCAGAGTTTCTGCTCGATAATTCGTTGATGTAATCAACAATAATATTGATTGTCACATCAATTTGCTTTTTTTTTTCTTGATTTAAATGTTCTTTTAAGCGTTCAAGAGTTTTAAGCGCACTTTCGAGCTCTCTTAATTTTCGTAAATAATCGGTACCATTTTTATTAAGCGAACCGCCCCAAGCCAATTATTTCACCTTTGAAATAAACTCTTTTAGTATTAAAATCATTCTGTTTGTTCTCTCGATTTGATAATAAATTTATACAGGCTCTTCTGACGTTTTGCAATCCATTCTCGCATGAGTTCTGCATCGCTTTCAAACCTCGTTAGACCTAAAAAGCCCATATCGTCAGTTATTTTCTTTAAGAATACAACAGAACCTTCATAATAAACAACAAGCTCTTTTGGGTGCTTTTCTGCGTTTGAAAAAATGGTTAATTTATTAAGAATCTCCACTATCCTTGCAGAATAGCTTTTTAATTGGAGTTCGTCGTCTGCAACATATATTAAGGGCAAGCCCTTGAAACGCCCACCGATACCTATGAGAGCAATGATTTGGGAGCTTGTAATAAATCGCAACCTCTTGAGTTCACCTTCGAACTCCTGTAAGGTCTCAATCTTAACATGTTTTAATAGTTTTGATAATTTTCCCATAATTAATACAATTTTTTAATTTGATATGCAGTATCTTCTAATAATAAGGTGGCTAAACCTAATGGGGTGTCTTTCCTAATCAACATTGAGAGAACATAATTATCCGTGACTTTGAATAGAATTAAATGTCTTTGCTCGTAAGATAAAATGATTTGATCCAACACATAATTTTTGGACTTCCAAAAAGCATCTATCTGTCTTAAGCAGAGATCTAAATATTCCTTATTCCATCTATGAATAAGTGGTAAACCGGAAGAGATTGATATAATATCGCAAGCAAGTACCTCAGAATTTTTTGCCAAATTCTCTAAAATTTCCCGGACTTTTTCGACTTCTTCGTCTGGAATGCTCGCTTCTTCCCATTTTAACACGATCTTTTCGATAATCCCGTCTAATCCCTTGAAATCTTCTGAGCAACACATTTGCTTATCAATAGCGTCCTTGTAATTTGTTGCCAAATAATCGCGTATTTTTCGCAATCTCTGTCGAACATTGATAATGCTATCTCCCTTATCGAAAAAAGCCGTTACTATGAAATTTTCGCCCTTTTCAAAAAATAATCTAATAGGTCCTAGTTCAATCTCTTCTATATCCGCTTTAAAGCTCATTTGAGTGAATGAGAATGCGGCAGAAATAAATCCGCTGGTAAGAGTTTCGTTCCAAGCGTTTTCACCAAAGGTTTTACTAAATATATTTTCACCAGTAGTTTTCAAAATTAAGATGGAATGAATCATCTTTAGCAACACCAAGTTATATTTTCACATCTAATCTAAACTGACAATCGCATTTATCAATCGCCCGTAATTTTTGACTTTCGAATTCAACATTATTAAAAGCTTTACGTGCAATCGTCTCGATCAAACCTTCGGTATATGTACAATAAAACTTATTATCAATATTAATTCCTGCTTTTTTAAATGGACATGTTTTAAGAACGATGTTCATTTCATTTCCTTTCAAATCAATTAAAGCTTGATTTTCTCCCAAGGCAGGTTCAAATACATCTGATATCAGTTTATCGGCTAATTCTTGTAAGGTCCAGCTTTTAATATCGTACTTTTCTTGAATTCTTTCTACAATAGTTTCACCTTGATTTTCCCCAATTAGGCGAAAGATGGTTTGGATCGTTTCTGGACCCATAACATTATTGAATTCCTTCATAGACATCTGGAAAATAGATGCTATAAACTTGAGCTGTTTTATTCGTCTATCCATTTTCAAATTTATTCACCCGTTTTAAATATTTGGCTTATCTTCTTGCTTATATCTTCCATTTCTAGCGTGACAAGTCCAATATTTGGTTGTGGTTTTGTTATTGCAACAAGAATGACACGCCCCGCACCTATAAGAAACATATTGCCTTGATCCAGTTCCAAGTTCAAGCTATTAAAATTACCATTAAATAAAGCTTCTGCGCTTCTCTTGGATGTACCTAGCAATGCCGCCGACATTGCCGCTATCATCCTTTCGTTTGCTTCTTTAGGAAGAGCTGAAGCCACAATCAAACCATTTGTCCTAATTACCGCAGAACCTATAATATCTGAAACCCTATTTTCGAGTTCATTTAAATATTTATTAACTCTATCTATAATACTCATAACGCACGCTCTAGGAAATTAAATTAAAGTAATGGCGAAAAATCTTTTCTTTATGTATTTTAAAAATATGCCTACTTATTATATTTTCTATTCAAGCCCCGAAGGAGTTATAATAAGTTTAAAAAATTTAAAGCACTTTAAGCTACTTTATAGAGCTCATTTTTATAT
>JAEOUI010000481.1 GCA_016839425.1 Promethearchaeota archaeon | reverse complement strand
ATCAAAAGGGTTGAGGAATAAAAAATCAAATTAACTTTTTTTTCTTCTTTTATATTATATTATAAAACAATAACATTACCGTCTTCTTGTCCTATATATGCTTTTTTGGCCATCTTTATAAAAAAACCCGTATCAACACCTCCAGGAATTTTCAAGATTTTATTGTTGAGTTCTTCGGGATTTATAATGATACCAAAATCCACATCAACTATAAAGTTCCCATTATCGGTTACCAATGGACCGGCTTTTGATTTAGCCATGCGTAAGACGGGTTTTCCCCCAATCTTTTCAAGTTTTTTCATTATGGGGATATATGCAATTGGAATTACCTCAATCGGAACTCCTTTCTTCCAATTTTCTCCAAGGTTCTTGGAATTCTTACGGAAATCGGCAATTACTATGAAATCTTTTGAATTCGAAGCAACAATTTTTTCTTGAACTAAGCATCCTCCTCCTCCTTTGATAAGGTTAAGATCATTGTCAATTTCGTCAGCACCATCAATATCAAGATCAATTTCTGGATATTGATCGAGAGACACCAAGTTCAAACCATGTTCAATTATGAGTTGATAAGATTGAAAGGATGTTGGAATGCATTTGAGATTCAAATTATTTTTAGTATTTAGTTCTGCTATTTTTTCTACAGCATATACTACGGTTGATCCACTCCCGATGCCCAAAATCATGTTTGCTTTAACATTTTCTTCAACGGCCTTAATTGCTGCTAATTTTTTTCCTTGCTCGATTAAATCGGTACTCATTGTATTTTCTCTGATTTTATGGTAATTAAATTCTTTATAGTTTTTATGTT
The DNA here is from genome assembly GCA_016839425.1 of Promethearchaeota archaeon. Next base: position 2,611 of record JAEOUI010000481.1, on the reverse strand, counting down.
AACAAGTTTAATATTTTTAACGCAAGATAAGCTGCGTTTTCTCCTCTATCGATACCCACGCAAGCTACTGGGACGCGAGGGGGCATTTGCACTATCGATAATAAAGCATCCAATCCACCGAGTTTTGCGCTAACAGGCACACCAATAACGGGTTTATCAGTTTTGGAAGCAATCACGCCAGGTAACGCTGCTGATAGTCCTGCGATAGCGATATATACAAGTGCCTTGCACTCTTTCAAGTACTGATCTAATTTTTCGGGGTCTCGGTGAGCAGAAAGTATTTGAAGTTCGTATGGAATATTATTTTCTTTTAAGACTTTTTCAGCTTTTTCGTAAACAACATTATCTGAAGTACTCCCCGCAATGATGGAAACTAAAATTTTACTTTGTTCGGTACTCATATTACAATAAATTTAACTTATATTTTAAGATTTCAGAGTTAAATTCCTGGATCAATTTTGATAATTACGGGAGTAATTGCGCGTTTCCTACAATAATATGCAAAAAATGTAAGAATATAAAAACAAAATGATGCTTTTCTTACTTTTAATTATCAAAACCTTAAATTTAAAGTTATATTTTCATTAATAATTACTTAATTTTAATTAATCACACACTATATATCATATAAAAAGAGAATTTTACAATGAATAAAAATCTAAATGAAGTTTGGCTCGTGGATTACGCTCGGACTGCATTTTCCCGTTCGAGACCGGGTTCTCCAGAAAGGGATGTGTTTGGAGGGTTAAGGGGCGATGAGATTGCAGGGAAATTAATTCGAGAATTTATGAATAATAACTTGGCATCAAAGAACATTAAAGCAGAAGATCTTAATCAAGTGATCACAGCGACTGCATTGCCCGTACACGAAAATTGGACATATGGAGGTAAATTGCCAACATTTTTAGGAAATTTACCAGTGAATATCAGCACTTACTCCGTAGAAAAGCAATGTGGAAGCGCAGGACAAGCAATGGCAAGTGGTATTATGGAAATTATGACGGGGTTTAGCAATACAGTGTTATGTTGCGGCTTTGAGCATATGACCAGAGTTAGCATGAATGTCCAATTTAATAATCATCTGATGGTGAATACAAAATTGGCCAAAAAAAGATCTGAGTGGTTTCGAGGGGATGTTGATATATTTACAACTACGAATATGTTACAGACAGCTCAAAAATTATACGAACAAAACATTGGAACTTCAGCCGAAGTATCCAAAGAAGATTTGGATAAATTAGGCGTGAGATCTCACAACCTTACCATACAAAATCGCGAATGGTTAAAAAAAGAAATCGTACCAATTGAAGGATACGAAGAACGAAATCCAGAGGTTCTAAAAATGATTGATTACGATGTAGCCGCAAGATCGTCAACATTAGAAAATGTTGCTAGTCTAAAACGACTCTCAAAACCGTTTTTCTTAAAGCAAAACATCGAAGGAAAGGACATTGGCGGAAAAGAGGCTTATATAGAACGAGAAGGCACGAAAGAAGGAGTCATCACGGCGGGAAATTCTTCTCCTTTAAATGCAGGAGCGACAACTTGCCTTTTAATGAACGCAGAGGAAGCTAAAAAAAGAGGATTAACACCAATGGCACGAATCGTCTCAATGGGTTGGGCGGGAGTCGATCCTACCGTTATGGGAAGGGGTCCCGTACCTGCTTCTGAAATGGCATTAAAACACGCAGAATTAAATGCCGATGATATTGATTTCTGGGAAATTAACGAGGCATTTACGATCGTAGCCTTGAATTGCATGAAACATTTTAACATTCCAGAAGAAAAAGTAAATGTGATGGGAGGCTCAACGGCAATTGGTCATCCTCTCGGGGCAACAATGATAAGATTGCCTGGAACGCTCGCTAGAATTTTGAAAGATAAGAAAAAGCGCTTGGGATGCGCAAACGCGTGCGTGGGAGGCGGACAAGGCATCGCAATCATTCTTGAAAATCTTGATGTATAAATACTTCAGATAGATTATATTTACTTTTATTTTTTTAATTTTTGATAAATATTATAATTTCAATCAATGTAAATAGAAGTGTTTTTATTGCTATTTAACTTAATTCAGAAATTGCTGTGATTTATTCTCAGTTATTAAAAATCTTTATAAACAAAAAATAGAATTCGAATGATATGCTCTCGATATATTAAAATATAACATATTTAGTCAGATTGATTTTCAAGCTCTAAAAAAGTCTCTTCCAATACTTTTCTTCGCTCAATTTTATACTCCTCTTTAGGATCGAAATCATCAATTTCAGAATCGTATAAATCTAATACTCGTTCTTTCCAACTCACGATTAATGATTTCTGAGGAGGACTTAATTTAGCTTTCGCACAAAGGAGCGACAAGATTTTCACATTAGGCATGAATTCGGATTCTATTTCTTCTAATTCAAAGCAATCTTCAATTATCTTCTCATTTTCATTGATAACATAATTAAATAAAAACGATGCTTGGTCATATTTTATATAGGAATTAATTAGAACATTAACATCTTGAAAATTAGTTAAGTTTTTCTCATCCGTTAAAATATTAACCCTTTTTAAGAGTATATCCCCTAAATCTAATAAATAATCCAAGGCATAATCGTTCTCAAAAATT
>JAEOUI010000480.1 GCA_016839425.1 Promethearchaeota archaeon | reverse complement strand
TTATTAAAAAATAAAGAAATATTAACAAGGAGTTAAATCGTGTAAGTTTCGTCTTGTTCTGGTGCAACAGCGCTAAATCCTTTTTGGACTAGCTCTTTTGCAAAGAAAGCTGCCGACTTGTTATCACCATGTACGCAAAAAATATCCTTTGAATCACTGCGAAATCTTAATCCTTCAATATATTCGTGTAGGTGAAATCCATCAGCATGACTCGAAAAGTTAAAATATTCCCTGTCGCACTTAGCAACGAGAGTACCGTTTATTTTTTTCCTTCGTACTCTTTCTTTATATTCAAAAACGCCTTCATCGAGGAGCTTCCGACCTGGAGAGCCTTCTGCTTGATATCCAACTAAATATATAGCCGAGGTTGGATCTTCAAGAAAGGACTTAACAAAGTTCATCGAAGCTCCACCTTTTAGCATGCCGCTAGGAGCGATTATTGCCGCATTGGAACGCTTGGCAGACTCTCTATATTTTTCTTCCGTAATAAAACGCGCGCTCTTCAATGATTTTACAAAGCGATTAATATCTTTCAAATATTCGGGATATTTTTGATATACATCGCAAATTTTTCTGGCTAAACCATCAATGAAAATTTTTCCATCATAATTATATTTTTCCAAGATGAGTAAAGCTTCCTGCGATCGTGCGACGCCAAAAGCGGGGATCAGGACTTTACCGCCATTACCCGTGACATTAATTACATTTTCCACGAATCGTCTTTCGACTTCTTCTCTTGAAGGATGTTCTCTTAAAGCATAAGTACTTTCCGTGATTAACACATCGATTTCTGGTACATTCGATGGAATAGCCACATTGACGAGGTTTGTTTCTTGATTGTTAATATCTCCCGTGTAGAAAATGCGTTTATCGTCTACTTCAGCTAAGATCGAGACGCTTCCTGGAATATGACCTGCGTCGTAAAATGTTAAATAAATATCGTCGTTAATTTTTTGGCGAACACCTAATTCTATAAATTTTGCGTTTCGTCTCATCGAATCCAATTCATCTCTCCCAAACGGATATTCGTATTTAGATACATTTAACATATCTTTAATCAAGATTTCAGAAATACGAAGCGTTATGGGATTCGTGTACAATGGTGCGTTCGACGATTTATACAACAATGGAATGCCGCCTGAATGATCCACGTGGCAGTGCGTGACGGCTATCGCACTTAGATCTTCCGTATCTATCTCGCTAGGAAGGCGTTCTTTTCCTTTAAATCGAATTCCGTAGTCTAAAACGACTTTAGAACCGTTTTTAGATTGTAATAATATTCCAGAACGGCCGACCTCACGACAGCCACCTAAAAAGGTTAATTTTACCATATTAAATTTCACTAATAAAAAGAATTAAAAACAGAAACGCGAATAGAATTTTCGCATTTACATACAGTTTTATCTCTATTAAGTTGTAACAATTTTTTATTGCATAAGAACTTTTTCATAATATATAGAATAAAAAAGAAAAAGAAGGAGAAAATTTGAATTACTTAATCTTTCCAATGACTTTCATCAGCAAGGCAATAACATTGCTCACGTTTTTTCCAAATACTTCGAGAATTTCTTCCCATGTCACAGGAGCTTCGTCCTCTTTCCAGCAGTCGTAGTCCGTAGACATTGCAACTGCGGCGTATGGTATACCTGCCTCGTTGGCGAGCATTGTTTCAGTAGCAATGCTCATATTAATAACATCAGCGCCCCAAAGCCGAAACATATTAGACTCTGCAATCGTTGAAAATCTCGGACCTTCGATAGTTACAACGGTTCCCTTTTCGTGATGTTTCAAACCCAATTCTTTAGCACTTTCGATCAAAAGAGCTCTTAATTCCTCAGAATAGGGACGAGCCATCGCCGTGTGCTTGGCGTCTCCAGGAGGAAATTCGTCGTAAAAGCTGAGCTTTCTCAACCGAGTAAAATCAATAAATTGGTCGAGAATGACGAAATCACCTCTTCCAATTTGCTCTCTCAAACTTCCACAGGCAGTTGTTGCTAAAATATGCGTACACGCTTGATCTTTTAACGCTTGAATGTTAGCCCGATAATTTACTTGCGTTGGCGGAATGGTGTGTTCCCTACCGTGCCGAGCCACGAGCACCACTTCTACATCGTTAATCTTACCCGATTTTAAAGGAGAAGTGGGTTTTCCATAAGTAGTTTCTACTTCCACATCTTTCGAGTCTTTTAAAATGTCTGGATCGTCCAAACCCGATCCGCCAATTATTCCAATTTTTATCATTTGATTCACCATATCTTTTTTGAAGCCTAATCGTAGTTTTACTTTTGTTAATAGGATTAATTATGAAATTTAGTAAAAAATTGTTTTTATTTCCAAATTTTTTATAGATTAAAAAAAAAGAGTTATTAATTTAGTCTAGTATCTTATTCCTTCAGATATCATATTCGTCAAACATTTATTATAAATATTAAACAAATAAAGAAAAAAATCTTAAAAATAAAATTGAAATTAAAATGTTAAAACTCAAAAAAAAAATTTTTAGTTTAAAGAAATGAGTTTTTACGATATTTTCATTAATTGAAATATCTCTAAAGATTTTCTCA
>JAEOUI010000479.1 GCA_016839425.1 Promethearchaeota archaeon | reverse complement strand
TATTATAATAATAGTTGGATTTGTATTAATGCTTTTACTTCCAACAATATTTCAAAAAATTATTATTGCTTATTATGATAAAAAAGAAGAAGAAAAACCATCTCATACAAGACATCCTGAAAGAATTAAAAGAAGTTCATCAGCGCCAAGTTTATTATCATCGCCAAGTTTATTATCATCGCCAAGTTTATCAGCATCGCTGCCGCCTCCAGAAAAAGCAAAATCGCACACCCCAACTTGATGACCACATTATCACCCCGTGACACATTATTCATTCTTCCGCTTCACTATACCCCGGCATTGCTACACAATGAGCTCCAGAATCTACATGCACGATCTCTCCTGTAATTCCTGAAGCTAGATCAGAACACAAGAAAGCTGCCGTATTTCCAACTTCTTCAATCGTAACATTTCTGTGAAGCGGACATATTCGTTCATTATATGCAAGTAATTTACGGAAATTTTTAACGCCAGATGCAGAAAGAGTCTTAATAGGTCCTGCTGAAATTGCATTTACCCTAATTCCCTTATAAATAGAATAAAAAATTTAGGATGTTGTTCTCCCGAAATGCCTTTAAGAAATCGAGACGAACCCAGAGGGAGAAAGCTAAGGTTCTATTGCTCTAAAATTAGGATTTCAATTTTTGGTGTTAAATATACTATTGATAAAGCCATTAAAATAAGTTCAAATTACAAATCTTATATACAAAATTGGTGAAGAAAATGGATAAAGGATTAAAAGAAGAAAAAAGGAAAAATAGATACTCTGATAGAGTGATAAAACAGGTTCAATCATATGGTTATGGGAAGAATAATAAATATAAATCAAAACCAGAAGCTGTTTGCTATGGTTTATTTAATGGAGGAGATTTTGTTAGCTACAAAGCTTCAAAACTACTCACGAAAATTAGAAAAATACGATATTATATTTGTATTCAATTAAAATCCGAAATAAAAGAAGCATTATTAGCAAAATCTACAAAAAAAATCCTAAAAATCATTGATGACGAAATCGAAGAGAGAAAGAAAAGTGTTTCAGGGGATCTCGATTGTGATCGACCATTTGACACGGGAGCGTTAAGATCTCTTAGTTTTCTTAGGTATAAAATCATGAAAGAGGTGAATCTCTAAAATGAACGATTCTTTTAACGAACCTTTCTACATTGAAAACATGGGTGCGGATGTAATCAACACCAATTATTTTGATTCTCCTTATAACAAAAATGGAATTTTTATTGTTTCTCCAAATGCAGGAGCCTTTAGAATGCTTGTTCCCGATATTCATATTGAAACGGTAAGGAAAGAGCTAAGAGAGGCAACATGGATTATCGTTAAAAGATATGAAAGCGAAAAAAGGTTTGAAATTATGTTAGAAGATTTTTCTAACGCACCCTTCGTATTTAATTTCTCGGAAAACTCTTTTTTAACATGGCCTTTAAAATCAGACGATAAAGGCGTGTTTATATTTACCGCATGGGCACGAATAAATGGAAAGATTTTACAAATTGAAGAAGAAAAAGATTGTTATTATTTTATAAAATAATTTGAAACCAGGACACTAAAATCTAGCCTGGCAAATAAAAAATGGTGATGAAAAAAGTGGAAATAAAATTAAAAGAAATGGAATTTAAAGGTAATATGAAATACTTGTTTGAAAATAGTTCAAATTATCCCTTATCGAAAGCAGATTATAGAGAACTATCCCATAAGGGAGAGTTGTTTTATAACAAACCTTTCGACAGAAATGACGAGTATTATGGGGAAGAATGGCTACTAATCGGAGAACAAGCAAATTATCTTGGACGCTATTTCTTCTCTGAGGAGGGCTTTCAGAGATTACAAGTTAAAGGTTATGATGTTTCTGTATATACACTACAGAAACAGAAAGAAGATGCAGATAGACGGAAGAAAAAAGAGCAAAAACGCATGAAATTACATGCAATTGCTCGAAATATTTTTAAATTCATTCAAGAAAATGGCATCTATCCTGAACCTAACGCTGAACCTGAGGGAATTAAGATCGAAACACCCTATTATCCCCATAACATATATGGAGGAGGGCATTGGTTTGTTATTGAAAAGAACAGGATATGGGCAATTCAAAATAACGGATCTGATGGGGATTGTTGGGCGTGGAACAATGTCGCTACAGGAGGTGCAGGAGCGATAGGTTATTATATTCCCTACGAGTCAAAGATTGAAGATTTAATTCGTTTATCTGTAAAATCTATTAATGAAATTGATGATGAACAATTAGAAGAAATATCTAAGGAAATTAAAGAAGGAGACTTAAAGATTAAAAAAGGCGTTTAGCCCAAGTTTTTTAAGCCTGACTTGCTTCAAGTCGGGTAAAAACTTAAATTAGGTGATGAAAATGACCAAGTATGCTGACTATTACCCGGATATTGATGGGGATATAGAAGAGTTTGGAAATTTATTTGACGAGTTATGGCGTAAGTTCATGAATAACGATTATGTTGAAAACTCAACTAAGTATGCAGGACTTCAAGCCCAACTTACATCGATCAAAAAGATTCACGAAGAATTGAAAAATTTAAAAGAATTAGTAGAGGTTTAAAAAGATGGAAAGAAATACAATTAGAAATTTCTATTGTCAGAAATGCAATGCAATGGTTTCTACATTCGATCCATCAACCCAACTTTGCGACGAATGCTCGACAATCAATATAACAATTAGTATTAAAGATTTAGATCGAATCGTTGAGGCGTTATCAAACCAAGAAATTGATTGCGAAAGGATTTATCAAATCTCTAAAGATCAAGAACAAAAGAAGCAAGCCGAGACCTTTAAAGAGCTAAATAATCGGTTGTGGAACATTCAAGTAGGTATCGAGCATAATCTCTACAAGGAAAATAAAATTAGCAACATCATAAAATACAAAAATTATTGAGATTTTTTATTTGAAACCAGACCTAGCGTCTAGGCCCGGCAAATTTAACAAAACAAAGGTGATGAAAAATTACGATGTTAAAAAGCGACCAAGAATTGAAAAATTTCGAAGAATTCTTGTTAAAATCCGAATATAAATTAAATCGTGGGGATGTAATCCAACAACTTTTGGGAATTAAAAAAAAAAAATGGGCTATTGCCATGATTGCTTTAATTATTGGAGAAAATAACAAAATCATAACAAAGGCATACATAATGGAAAAGCTCTCTTATCTCAAAAAAGAAGACGAAAAAGATCTCATCTCGTTCCTCGCTTGGCCGAGAAATAAAATTTATCACAATCTAAAAAAATGTTACGAGGTAAAATAGAATGTATGAATATACAGAAGCTTATAGTCATAAAATCGAGGAAGCGTTGACCAAAATCAATCAAAAATGCGGAAAGATCGTTAATATTCAAACAACTTTATGGGACGATGGGCAAACGATTAAATATCACATAATTTACGAGGTGTCTTAAATAATGACCAAGAAAATAAAAGCTGAAGGATGCGGATGTGAAATAACGCTAATTCCTCGTTTCAAAGGCTTGATGTGCGAGTATTTTTGTTGTCTACATTGTCCGACCAAGAACATGTATCCTGATAGGATGTGCGAGAAAGAATGGTATTTTGAAGGAGAAATAACGGGAAAAACAAGTTTGGGAAACGATTATAGATCCCATGTTCTTCCAAAAAAGCTTGGCAAGAAATTATTTGATCAGTTAACGCAAAAGAATTGTACTAGAAGTTCTTGCAACGAGTCTCATGTACCAATCGTGCATTATTGGCAACACGAAGGAGGATGGCAAACCGATCTTTTTAACGAAAAGGTGTGGTTATATTTTGAATGTCCCAAATGTCATTATGGTGAAAAGATTTCACGATTGGGTATTAAAGGACACGATATTAAACTTTTAGAATAAGGGCATTTAGCCCAAGTTTTTTAAGCTAGGCCCGTATCGGACTTGGCAAAAACTTAAAAAACAAACAATCAAGGTGATGAAATGTATTGGATGAATGAAACAACCGGGGAAATGGCGAGAATAGTCAATAATTATTTCAAAGATATTGCCCTCGACGAAGAAGACCTAAACATGTTAAAGAAATACATTATTCAATGGATTGACAGAATACCATTTGAAGAAAAACCTACTAATTACAAAGTTGTCATAGAGGGTTTATCACAAGAAGACTTATCGTTTTATATCATGAATACGCTTGTGCCTAAAGGCATAGATCCATTTTAGGAGGTAATTAATCGTGGCAATAAAAAAGACGGAAGATGGAAAGATAATTTACGACGACGAAAGTGATCTCCTAGATCTACTAAGAAATATTGAAGGTTTTGAAAATATCGAACTTAAAAGAAATTCTGAATTATTACATTTAATTCCTGAATTTCAAGTAGTTCATTTGCTTGACATTGACGATTGTATATTAAAATCAAACTTTCCCAATCTATCCCTAGAAGACCAGGATGTTCAAAAAATAGTGGAGAATGTAAACGAAATGGGATTAAAAACCAAATTATATCCCGAATTTTTGAATTTTGCCCAACGAAATTTTGACCGATTTTCCAGGTTATTTTTTATAACCGGGCGAAAAAGATCACATTTCGAAGACCTGACAAAATTTCAACTAAAGGATCTCGCAAATCTTGGACTAAACATGGAGATAATTTATTATCCTGAAGCGTTAAAACATACTCCATCCTCTTACAACGGTTTTAAGGCTCTGGTTATAAACGAGATAATTGAGAAATATGGATTAGCAGAGAGGATTTACATTTACGACGATATCACGGATTATTTTGACAAAATAAATAAAAAACCAAATGTTTCGCTCCACGAAATCAATAAAAAAGATGTTTGGAACAATTTAAACATAAAAAAGGGCGTTTAGCCCAAGTTTTTTTAGCTAGGCCCGTATCGAGCTTGGCGAAAACTTAAAAAAAATAATAAAAATAGGTGATGAAAATTAGTAAAAATGTTGAAAGCGTCGGGTGGTCTCCATCCGAAATTGCCATAATGGAATATTTAAAAAAAAACGAAGCCCGAACTGCTAAATACGAGGAAATAGCTCAAAGTACGGGCATCCACTCGTCAAATGTTTCACGATATATAACATCTCTTAAAAGCTTAGGGATGGTCGAGGTAATGAAAACGGGCAAAGTCAATCATGTTTCCATAACCGATAAAGGAAAAGAGTTTGACTTCTTAACACCAAAACAAAACTTTGAAGAGTTGTTAGGCGTTGCCCAAGAAGATTTAGAACGGGCGCAAACGGGTTTTCTAACGGGCTTTAACTCGTTGGATTACGCTCTAAAACAAATAGGAGCCGAACCCGATCTTTCGTACTTGATCGCAATTGGATCGGAAATGGACAACATGACAACATACGAACCCACACTAAGAAGCGTTAAAATCTCCATTGACGAGGCGTTAAAAAAGCGAGACGACATTCTTCAGCAAAAGATTGACGATCTGGAAAAACAACTCAAGGAAAACAAGGAAAGGTCTAATGATTTAGAAAAAGAACTTAAGAAGCAAGAAAAGGAGCTAAAATCAAGTACTAAAAATACCATGCTTGACGACGATATCAAGGGTTCTTTTAATGGTCTCATGAAAACTTTTGATGCCATTACAGATCTTCTCAGAAAGAAAGGATCTTCGCTTTCATTTCAAAAATTCCAAGAATTAGCTTCAGAAAACATCGATAACAAGAAACTAGCAAACGCAATTAAAAAGGTGATGAAATGAGCGATTTTTTAGACATGTTAGAAGATTTTCAAAAAGAGGAGGATT
>JAEOUI010000478.1 GCA_016839425.1 Promethearchaeota archaeon | reverse complement strand
TATGGACGATCATCGTCCAGACCTCGATGTAAATGTTAAATTCCGTAAAAGGAGACAAATCAACATTCTGGTCGAAAAGCGTGGTATTAAAAAAGTCAATGACTTTCAGGTTATTAACATCTTGGGTAATGACATTAAATCCAAAGTCCTTTCTCAAGCCATTGATGTAGAACCGAAACAAGTCTCGATCCAGGCCTAGGCCGTCGTAGTTAAATAAACTAAAATAGACTTCGTGATACGACGAAGGGAGCACTAGGACTTGATCTTCGTCAAGATCGATCAAGAATATTGTGGTCATCTCATTTTCCTGATTAAACCAAGACACATTATAAGAGAACGGTATTAAGTAAAATTCCTTTAATTCTTGAGGGACTAACATTTCATTGATAGTTGAGCTCACTCCACTTCTAAGAATTTCTATCGATGAAAGCGTTGTGGCTTCGTTTTTGATTTTTAGCGTATAAACATCTATTTCAATGAATATGAACTCCTCTGCAATGATGCTCTCGTTTTTTACACTTACCCCAAATCTATCATAAATCTCAAATAAGATCGGGCTTTCAACATCAACCTTGAATTCTTGATCAAACAAGGATATTTTACTTTGAATTCCATTTAAAGTTCTTGTCAGATAAATTTCAAAAAAAGAAATATCTAATAACTTGTTGTTTTGATCCACAAGTGTTAAGCGACTAGTTATTGAATATGTAGGCGTATAAGTTATTATACAATCAGCAATATCATGAGTAACATTGACATATATTTCTTTTCTTAGAATATCACTATCATAAATCTTAAGAAGGTGTATTCCAGCATCTAAAAGTCTTGTTGTTGCTCCATTTGGCTCTAAGAAGAAGGAAGAGGTGTGTTCCCTCGTAGACTCGTCATATCCTTCTGCTCTAATTGATTCTAACTTAAAATACTTGTTTGCATTAAAACTTGCAACTATTTGGATTTGATCGAAGGTCACCGATTCATCAATTGTAACTTCTAATACTTGCCTTCCTTCATCTATATTATTTTGAAGAAGATATTGACTGCTAACTACTATTCCATCTTTTAGCAATTCTAGATTTGCGTCTTCTAAATTTGTCTGACAATCGACTGTAAAGAAATCGTTTTCATTTAGCGAAACGCTAGTAAAGACTTCTGATTTTGCCTTCATAATCTCTGCCGTGTTTGATTGCATTATCAAATATCCATCAACTTGTCTCAATTTATAATAATTATGCTCTAATCTAGGTCGATAATTTCCCCCAAATGTTGACGACTCGCTAGACCAAGCATAACTACTACTACCAGTACCGTCTGTCTCTCTAACAACAAGATATCTCTGATTGGTTGGTACATTAAAGGACATCCAGAATGAATTTGAGGAACCTGACCAACCATTCACACTGGTAATTAATGCTCCGATAGATGGTCTATTGTTCCAGGTTATTGTAGCTTCATTAAAGGACGAGGTATAATAAACGGCTAAAGTCACGGATTGCATGGTATTTCCAATATCTTCATATAGTTTTAATTTGGAACTTGATATTTCGTTATAGAAATAAGAGGAAGGGGGGTTTGGAAACCCAAGATAACCAATCTGAGTTCCATCCTTTCTAAGATTAATTCTAGTCTGATCACCATAATTAGTTGTCGGATAATCGGCATAAACAAAACTATCGTGATCGCAAAATATATTTACAGGAAAGGTCGTGGACAATGGATTGTTATTTATATCGTATAAGTTCCAATTAACAGAGCCATCTAAAGTATCAACATATCTGGTTGATGTAGATATTTCTGTCTTATTATTTATCAATGCCCATTTAGTAATAAACGGGCTTTCACTCAAAGCCATTAGATTGTCTTCATGTTCAATAATGTTAAAGAAAATCCAATCAGAATAATAGCTATCAGATGGAACGATAAACCTATACCTCCACAAGCCAATAAGACTAAGTGAGATTGTTTCTGAAATGATAAGCGTTCCCGTACAATCAATAGGGATGGTATATTCGTAATTCTTTGTGGGATCAAGGGAAAGAACAACCTCTATCATACAGTCGCCCGTAAAAACCCTATTAGGATCAGTAATATCATACAATTCTCCGTAAAAAAGAGTTGGTCTATTCTGTTCAACATTATCGCCCTCTTGTACCGTAAGGCTAGATTCGTCCAACACTATATCGAGTGGACCATGGATTTTTAAAATAATATTTGGATTTGTATCTTGAAAATCAGATAAAGGTAAAGAGGAGGAAATGACCATAAAGATAAAGAAAGTTGTAATCAGGCAAATTGTTTTTTTTTTCACGAGAAAAGACCTTTATAATTATTCAATTAAGACTCAATCAAGATTGTTTATAAAGGTATTCTCGTCTTTAAATACGGACTTTTCTTACTTTTTGTTTTTTAATTCTATTATAGATTAGGGTTATTAAAATCGTGATTGGTAATAGAGCGATTAAAACGCTGAATTCTAAAGGAATGCTATTAGCGGGCAGTTCGCTTTCATTGGGATCTACAATCGTGTTTTTTGTCAGGGTTATATTTTTAATAAAAAGTACCTCGTTTTGTAAATTAAAAAAGAAAATCTCATATTCTTCGTTTGAACAAAATTGATATCTTATTGAAAAGTGAGCAGGTAATATTCTTTCTAAATTAAAACCGTTTTTGGAAATTATTATTTTTGCGTGATGTGAAAACGAATTAATTATCGTTAAATTCATAGTTGATATTGTAAGTTAGAGTTTTGAAAGATTGGTCAAATTTAGATCTTGATTATATATCGTGGTATTAAAATAATCCTTGATTTTAATATTGTTTAAGTCTTGGGAGATGATATTAAATCCAAAGTCTTTTTGCTCGCCATTTAGCAAGAGGATAGTTAAGTCCTTTTTCGTTAAAGGAAAATTGCTCTGAGAAGGCGTTCCAATTATTATTTGGTTTGGATTTCCTTTGTTATCATTTACACTAAGCTCAACGCTGTTGTATATCGTTTGAAAAACAATTATTTGCTCTTGAATTAGAGAGATTTCTTGGATGGTTTCTTCATTATTTTCCCCATTCAATCTTTTAATCGTATAATTATTTGGATATAAAAAAAGCGTGCGAGTATCAGATGGTTCAATGATGAATGAAATGCTTGAATTTTCGCTTGAAATGTTAATATTTGATGCTTTAGTTGCATTATTAGTAAGAATAAGAGGATAACAATCTGCTGTAATTTTTAGTTCGCTTGTAGCATTTAACATGAGGGTCTCGTTATAGATGGTGTTATAGAAGCTGTCATTAATTCTAATAGTAATCGTGTTATTTAACCTTCCTCGAAAGACTCCTTTCTCTATTGTCTCGTTATTAACACTAATATTTAGGAGAGATGCATCAATATTTTTTGCGTTCAAGTCTTTTAAATTAATGTAATAATTCATGAATATGGAAGGTGTAAAAATAAAAGTATTGTCAGCATCAATAGTTATGTTTTTCTTTTCTTTCAAGATGTTTCTTTCGTAAATCGACAATTCGTAATTGCCAACCGTCATATTTTCAAATCTGGTCTCTTTAGGTAAAAGAGAGTAATGAGTTGGAGTTAGGGAATGTCTATTAGCCTTTATTGAATAAGTCTGAAGGAAATCGTAAGCGTCCATGTAATTAGTAAACTGGATCTGGTCAAAAGTCACATCCTCGTCCAGAATTATTTCAATGGTTTGCCGATCATAGATCGTGTTTTCCTGTAATAAGCTGATGGTCTTCACGATAATACCGTCGTTTAGCAGTTGCAAGTCAACATCTTCCGTGCTTGTTTGACATTGAACTCGCAGGAAATCGCTTGCGTTCATAGAAACATCCGAAAACGGATCGCACCTGAGCTTGCGTATGTCTCCGTTAAGATTAGTTTGACAAAAGAACGATTCTGCGTCTTGATAAAAGCTGGGTATTTGATACTGCAAAAACGAACGAGTATAAAGGGATTTATCGAAAACAAAGTTTTGAACGATATTTCCGAGATCGTTCAGATAAAAATAGCGATACGGTCTGTTTTCAGATTCGTTCACGATAAAAGTTATCCACATGTTATCGTGAAAGTTATAATTTGTTGTCGAGCAAAATGTTGTTTGATTGATGAATTCACAATGATTATCCCAATTAATTAAATCTGCGTTGAAAGGATTTGCAAGGGATAACCCTAATTCACCAGATGTCCCCGCGATATATGTATAATATAATAAATACATATGAAGCGTGGAGGAGAAATTATTTCCGATATATTGGAATCTTTCAGTTATATCGGGGAATTTAAGGAACGACTTTAACCCGTATATTGTATTACCTCCGTTAGTATTGTGTTTTGTCGTAAAATACCCATTGAAGTTAATATCGTGGTCGTATTCGCTTACAAATACTTCTCCGTCTGAATATAGTTTTTCCATCAATGAATCGTTATAAGATTCGTCATAATTGTTATAAAGATTCCAGGATAAACCATTGAAGGTAATTTCCTCGCAATTAATACTTTGATTGAATACCCAATCCGTGATTTGAGAACTGTTCGATATTAATCGTACATTTTCGCCTTCACTAGTTCTAAAAATAAAGTCTTGAGCGATATTATCATCTTGATTAATCTTAAAGCCTTGTGAAAACAAGAATAACGAAAAAAGAAAAAATAACCTTAAAATAAAAGAGGATTTTTTCATTTGCATCATCTATGGTTATAAAATACCTTTATATTTATGTTTTTGTCGTAAGAAAAAAAGATTTACTTCTTTTTTATCCGGGTGTTCAAATTAATCTTAGATGGAGTTTTGGGTTTAAATTGTTGTTTTGTCGCATTCGGTCTTGTTTTCGGTTTTCTCCATTTATACATGACGATACCCACGCTCACGACTCCCGCAAAAGTAAGTCCGGCAATGCCTAATGTTATCATGTCGGTCGTGGTCTGGTCTATAACAATTGGATCGGGAACGATCGGTATTTCAGTAGAGTAGAATCCGAACGAAACTATTTGGTTGTTTTCGTACAGGTCAACCGTGCGATTCTCCAAGAAAGTTCCGTTCAGGTCTCTCACTTCGAAAAAGTAGGATACATTAGGGAGGAATCGGTATAAGAACGAGGTTTGAGCGTCAATGACCTGAGTCACCGTGATCTCGTTTCTGGTAATATCGACTTCAATTGCGTGCGAGTAGTTGTTATGGACGATCATCG
>JAEOUI010000477.1 GCA_016839425.1 Promethearchaeota archaeon | reverse complement strand
GATTCCCCTCAGCGTGTTCTTTTCTTAATTGAGGAATCGTCTCGAAAGGATCGACACCAGAATTTAATATAAGATGGGCAGGAATGTTTTCAAATGCTTTTCCGTATTCACGAATTATTTCTTGATATTTGTTTGAAAACTCAAAAGAATAATCTTTCAAATGGTGATTAATTTCACATTCTAAAGCACCCGCTCCAGGTAAAATTTTACCATCTTTTAAAGTGTCTATCGCAACTCTTAGAGATGATCCAATTATTTCTTCTAATTCATCAAGAACTTCTGGAGTTGTACCTTTTAAGATGAAAGAGAAAAATGCAGAATCGTGCTTTTGCACGATAAACATCTCATCATTTGATATCTTTCTGAATTCAACTTTATCAACGATTCCAATATCTTCATCACATATAGAATTAAAGCTTGAAATAACAGGAACATTTAATATTTGAGACATTTTGCTTAAATCTTCATCACCTACGAGTTCTAAAGCTATTATCCCTGAACTTGCGCAAAAATCAATTAAAGAAGGATTTATTTTTTTACGACAAAGAATCACATTGATTCCTTTATCATTCAAAATTTTTGCTAGATTTTTATAATAGTCGTTTCTGAAATTTGAAAATTCTATTAACCTTTCTGTAGAAGTAATTTCTATATTTTTTTTAAAAGGTTCTTTATTATTTCCAATGAAGAAATCGAGGGATTTCTTAATCAATAATATTTTCGGATTTAATATATGGGTCGGGAGTGCTAAACTGGGTTTATCCTTGTAAATAATCAAACCATTTATTAGTTCTGATTCATCAATGTTTTTTCCTTGAATCTTTCTAAATAAAAAATTTGAAAAATCAAAATTGTTTTTAGAATTAGATTTTACAATATTAATTGCTTGCCATACCAAATTAATAAAATAATTTTTTGATTTGAGTGTCAATCTGCTATTCATTACGCTTGATATTATTGCTAGCATTTGTTGTTTAGGATTATCGTCTAAGAGAATGGCATTATTTTCTAAGATTTTTAAAGCTCTATTTGTCGCTAAATAAAAACCTTGATTAATAGTTGGAGCTGAAAAGCCTTGATTTATCATTTCACGCGACTTTTCTAAAAGAAAAGCAGTTAATAGTAATGCTGTTTTTGTTAAATCTCCACAATTTTCTTCTTGAGATTTAACTAATTGGATAAGCATTAAACTTATAGGTATCCTGCTTTTAAAAGATTTAACAACTTTATGGCCTTTTTGTGTTAAAATCGTTTGGTTTGAATATGGGATTATCATTTTATTCAAACCCTGAGGACCGTACATGGTTTTTATTTTTTGAGCTATTGATTTGGAAAAATTAAAATTTAACTCTCTAATGTTGTCTTTTTTCAATTCAATAGTGCCATTGTTATAAATATGAGGTGTTCCATTTTCTAAAATATTTTTTTTCTTAGATGCCATTTACATTTTTCCTCTGATTGCTCTATTAATTTAATATTCTTGGATTTTTATTTGATAAAATCAAATCTCTTATTTTTTTTTAAATTTTATCGTTATTGCATTAAATTAAAATTTTGGAGGCGGTATTTTTGGATAATTATTATTTTTTTTTAAAAGATTACTTGTTTCGGGAAATTCTGTCAAATCAGCGTAAGGAATGATGTGAGAATTTAAAAATGTGTTCTGGAAGTTTTTATCGTTACCAATTTCAAGATATTCGACCTTTTCAGATATCCTTTCTGAAGTTGTTTTTTCACGATCAGATACTAAAGCAATTCTGGATCCCGTTCCAGCAGCATTCCCAATCACTTGGATCTTATTAATATCGAATTCTGGAAGAAGTCCTATCGTTCGAGCGCTTTCTTTATTAATATGAGACCCAAAGGCTCCTGCTAAAAAAACTATTTCAATGGATTTCATTTCTAAGGGATAATTTTTGAGCAATAATTTTATACCTGTGTGAATTGCTGCTTTTGCTAAAATAATTTGGTTTACATCTTGTTGTGAAAAAGTAATATCTTGATTATTACCCGACTCGGAGGCAGGTACTATAAGGTATTCCATTACCGAATTTTCATTCATTCTAATTCGAGGATTGTTTAAATCTCTCTTAATTATTCCTCCAACATCAATTATTCCTACTCGTAACATTTCTGCGACAAGATCTATCATTCCTGAACCACAGATCCCTATAGGATTCGCGTTATCGATAGTTTCGTATTTTATTTCGAAAGTTTTTGGTTCAATATTGATCTTTTCTATAGATCCACTAGCGGCTCTCATCCCAAATTTAATATGAGCACCTTCAAAAGCAGGTCCTGAAGCGCACGATGCTGCGAGTAATTTATCCTTGTTCCCTAATATTACCTCAGTATTCGTTCCAATATCTATGGCGAGACAAATTTCGTTTCTTTCGTGCATCTTGCTAGCAAGGATAACTCCTATGGCGTCTGCTCCTACGAATCCTGCGATAACAGGAAGAAATATTATTTTCCCCTTTGTATTAATTTTAATACCAATTTCTTTAGCGTGAACTTCTAATAAGTTTCGAATTACTGGGGGATAGGGAGATCTACCCAAAAAGAGAGGATTTATCCCTAAAAATATATGGTGCATTACCGTATTTCCTACGGTAGTCATTTCGTATATATTTTCAGAATTAATTCCGCTTTTTTCTTTTAGCTTTTCAAG
The DNA here is from genome assembly GCA_016839425.1 of Promethearchaeota archaeon. Next base: position 2,284 of record JAEOUI010000477.1, on the reverse strand, counting down.
AATCTGGTTCAATCCTGCCACAACAGCATCCTGCAATTTCTTTTGGTCTGGATAATTAAGCCTTGTAATAACATCTTCACCGTAGGGTATCTGGGGGTTCATTAATGAATCTGCTGCAATAACTTGACCTGTATTTAAATTCAGTAAATATCCAGCTAACTTTGTAGTACCTATATCTACAGCATACCCGTATATCTTTTTAGTAGTGTCACCCGATTCGATATCTATTATTTCGTTATTATATAGCACTATTGTAATTTTCCAATCACATTCCCGGACTTTTTCAGCAAAATTTTTTACTACATCAAAATTCACGGATACTCCTGATATACCATACTTTGTTCCTAGATTATGAATTACTCTATCGATATCAGATTCCAAATCATCAAGAGTAGGTTCATTAATCTCCAAATAAAACTTCTTTATTGAAGGAAAAATTGATATCGGCGTTTCAATCCCTTCGACTTGTAATCGTTGTTTTCCCGTACGGCTAATTTCGGGAATTTTTACAACTGTATTTTCTTCTGCTTTAGTACAGCACGCAAGGCGTATATTACTCATTATATCATTTGGGGATAGTATTTCTCGTTCTTCCTTTGTGACCTCGTTTAAACCAAGTTTATCATTTATTATAACCTTGCATTTTCCACAATTTCCTTTTCCATTACAAATGGATGTCAAATCGACTCCTGCAAGTAGAGCTGCACTTAAAATTGTAGAATTCTTAGGAACATTAACTCTTTTTCCTTCAGGTTGAAAGGTTATTACAATTTTAGATTGATTGTTTGACATGGTATTTTTTTTTCAATTAATTATTAAAATGCCTAATCCATTATCTCCTAACTAAAATATAGTTTTTGGATTTAAATCAATTCTACTTGATATATCAAGTTCAGGTTAAAAAAAAAAGAAAAAAAAAAGATGTAATTTTATAATTATTCAGAGCTTTTTTCTATTATAATAACAGGCGACCACCATCAACGGTTATAATAGAGCCCGTAATATAGCCTCCTTTATCAGATGCTAGATAAACGGCTATATTAGCAATATCGGAAGTGCTGCCTAAACCTGTTGGTGCTAAAGGTGTAAATTTCTTTTTTTGAAAATCAAGAAAGTCTTCGGGTATCTGTTTTGAATTTTCAAACAAACCTGGATTTGCCACTCCCTTCGTTGATATTGCTCCAGGAACGATTGCATTCACGCGAATCTTATGCGTCAACAATTCCATTGCCATTCCCTTTGTCAACGATATAACTGCTGCTTTTGATGCACCGTAATGAACATGATATCTGTCTGGTGAAATACCTGCCGTTGATGCTAGATTTATAATAGTTCCTTCAATTGATTTTTCAATAAACAATTTAGCAACTATTTGGGAGCAAATAAATGTTCCAATAACATTCACATCAAAAACTCTTCTAACTAAGGTAATTGGAATTTCAGTAAAATGCTCTAAAGGATACATTCCAGCGTTATTTACCAAGATGTCTATTTTTCCCCATTTTTCGAGTATTTTATTTACGCATTCCTTAATACCATCTTCGTCCGAGACATCCGAGATAAAAGAAATCGATTCTCCACCAATTTTAGCGATTTGTTTATCTGTTCTATCCATTTTTTTTAGATCAACTAAAGCGATTTTTACACCTTCTTCAGCCAATTTAAGCGCAATTTCTTGCCCGATTCCTTGGGCACCACCCGTTATTAGTGCGACTTTATCTTTTAACATTTATTTAACGCCTCATTAATACGATAAGTTTGAAGTAAAAATTGCAATGAAAAAATAAATAACATGTGCTTGAAGGTTCAAGCTAATTCTTAACAAGAAATGAGATAATTTTCCTAATATTCCACATTTCATTATGATAAAAAGCTTGAAATAACAAGTCATAAAGATAAATAATAAAATTAACATGTTTTACTCAAAAATAAACAAAGAAAAAGTATAAAATGTCGGGCAAAGCTGAGGAAAATTTGGTTGGGTTTGCACAAATGATCCATAATCAATTTGTTAGACCGCTGGAAAATAGCCAGAAATTTAAAGATACATATAAAAATACAAAAATTACGATATTTTTGGATATTACTGACGCAACGCATTCAGCACTCTTAAAGATTAATGCTGGGTCTATTGATGTCATGGGCATCGCTCAATCTGATAAAGAAAAGATTAAAGAAGCTTCGAAAAACTGTGATGTGGCAATTAGAACTACAATGCAACTTTTTGTTGAAATGGATAACATGTCCACCTTTCAGCTTATAGGAAAAATGATCAAGGGAAAGT
>JAEOUI010000476.1 GCA_016839425.1 Promethearchaeota archaeon | reverse complement strand
TTCCTTCCTAATTGGGGATTAATTCCAAGAGTTGCTTTACCAAGAAACAGACACCCTAATTCTTGTGGGTAATTCTTGCAGTCCATGCTTGAACGGCAAATACAAAAGTCCATGATCCAATGATAGTTCGCTTTCTTGACGAAATATTCAAGTAGTTTCGAAGGTAAGATATATTCATCAGGTTGGGATATCGTTTTATTTACTTGAACTACTTTGTCGCGGGGTAAATAGAATATATCGTCTCCCTTGAAAAGGAGCTCGTCAAAAAATTTACCTAAAATTGGAAAATTCGTGAGTTTTGCGATAAACTTGACATTAGAGAAACTTTTTTTGAGGAGTTTTACAAACCAGAGTGGTCGTGCCATATAAATTCTATTTTTTTAAATAAATTGATGTTAATAATAAATGCGGTTAAGATATAAATAATTTTAAAATAAATTAATCAAATTTTAGAATTAATACTGAATGTCTAAATTAATTATTTCAGACAATATAACTTTAATAAAAATCTCCTAGATTTATATTTTCAAATTTTTATTATAAATCTGGTATTAAAATATATTTGTTTGGGAATAAAATAATAATGAGCTTAAAACAAAGACAGATCAAGGGTAGCCTGCTCAAACTTACTATCGTACCTATAAAGGCGAATAAAACGGGAATTTATCAAGAAATTCTAACTGAATCGGCAATTAATATGTTAAAAGAAAGGATTTTTGATTCAGTATGGTATCCGTTTGATGTTTATAAGGATTTATTCAACGCAATGTGCAAGGTTGAGGCAAAGAACAATTCAAAAATCATCATTGAATGGGGTAAGAAATTTGGAGAAATAATGATGACCTCGCTTTACAAGGGTTCGATCGTCGAGGGTGATATCCAAAAAGCTCTTGATAAGTACGCTCGTTTTCACAGGCTAGTATTCAATTTTGGTGTGATAAAATACGAATTTATTGGGAACAATGGTGTTGTAGTTTCTTATGATAATTTTGATCCCGATTGGGAGCAATTTCACTATATCGCTTTGGGGTGGTTGATTAAATACCTTGAATTATGTATGGGAAAGAAAATAAATTACCAGATCTCGAAAAAGTCATGGGAAGGTGCCGATGCTACCTCGTTCAAGTTTGCTTGGTAAAGAATTAGTGCTGTGAATAATATAATTATTTATTAAAGGCTATAAATAATCTTCCTTCTTAAAAAATTTAAAATTAAATTAATGTTTTGATCAGAATTTTTATTGTTTTTGATAACAGTACGACATATACTTTTTAACATATAGATTTATATTTTCAAACTTTTACGATTTTCTTGGTAACATGAAAAAAAAATCGAATAAAATGGTGATAAATTGAAAACAGGGAGTACTGAAAGGCGTGTCAAGGGTAGCATGGTCAAATTTATCGTGGTTTCAGCTCGATTGAACAAGACCGGAATCTACCAAGAAACGCTCACGGAAAAAGGACTGAACTTAATGAACGAGAGAATTTTTGATTCCGTGTGGTATTCCCACGAAGCTTACAAGGATGTTTTTAATGCCGTATGTAAGATTGAAGCCAAGAATAATCCTAAAATCATCATCGAATGGGGTAAGAAATTTGGTGAAATCATCATGAAATCGATATATCGGGGTTCTATCGTTGAAGGAAGTATAAAATTTGCTCTTGAAAAGTATGCTCGATTTCACAAGCTAGTTTATTCTTTTGGCGTTATAAAATACGAAGTTATTACGGAGAATAATGTCATCGTGTCTTATGTCGATTTCGATCCCGATTGGGAACTGTTTTACTACATAGCATTAGGTTGGATATCGAAATACCTCGAATTATGCACTGGAAAAAATATAAACCACCAGATCGTGAAAAAATCGTGGGAAGGTACCAATACCACATCGTTCCAATTTAAATGGTAATTTATTTATTTTTTTTTTTTAACAACGATTAATTAAAATATATTAGAATTAGGTGAAAAAATGAAATCCGTAAAAGGTTCAATGATGAAAAGCTTTATAAAACCTGCTAGAGCAAACAAATCGGGAATTTATCAGGAAATACTAACAGATGCGGGACAAAAATTGCTGAATGAAAGGATTTTTGATTCGGTTTGGTATCCATTTGACTCATATAAAGAAATTGCAATGCATGTGAGTAAAATAGAAGGAAAAAGTAATCCAGCAATTTTAATTAAATGGGGAGAAGAACACGGTGAAGCAATTCTAACTTCTATTTATCGAGGATCTATTGTTGATGGCGATATTAAGAGGGCCGTTGAGAAATACGCCCGTTTTCACAGGTTAGTCTTTAATTTTGGTGAAGTGAAATCGCAATTTCTTTCAGATAATAGCGTGATTATAACTTATGCAAATTTTGATCCTGATTTTGAGTTTTTCTACTACATTTCACTCGGGTGGACAAAAAGATATTTAGAATTATGCACGGACAAGAAAGTATCTTATGTTATTTTAAAAAAGTCTTGGTTAGGCTCAGAAGAAACCTCGTATCAGTTTTCTTGGAATTAATTTAATGTAAAAAAAAAGTTAATTATTTTTACTTTTTTGGTAGATTGAAAAAACACATATTTAGTTTATTCAAGAAAACGTTTTAAAAAATCCTATCTTATTTACCTTAGTTTATGGTTTATTT
>JAEOUI010000475.1 GCA_016839425.1 Promethearchaeota archaeon | reverse complement strand
AGATTTGGATTCTCTGAAATTTGCATCCATCTGATCGATCTGTCCGATATTCAAACCTTTTTCGTCGATTAGGGCTCCATCATATTCAAAAATCGCAACAAATTTATATTGAATCCCTAACTTTTCTTTTATTTCATTCCCTTTTTCAATTAGTAGTTTTAATAGGGACGATCCGACATTTCCCTTTCCAATCAAGCAAGCGTTATGTTCCATTATATTGCACTTGTTTTAATATATGAAATTAATAGATGTAATATATAAAGTATTAAACCATAAAAAGATTAGACACCATGAAAGAATTTAGCATTAATAAAAAAAATACACATAGTTCTACCTGATTACAATCGCCAAATAATCTATATTCGATTTATGTTTATAAACTTACGAAGAGAGAAAACAAATTTCTTAAATCCATCTTTAATAATCAAAAATAAGGATTATACTAAATGAAAATTCGATTAGAAAATGTCAAATAATGAAAATGATGAATTGGTTAAAAAATATGAAAAAATAGCAGATATTTTAAACAAGGCGGGAGAATTTCCTATGCCTTTCTCGAATACACTCCTTGAGATTTTGAGATATACTGTACAGGACGAAAATCTCGATTTCTTAATGGCATTCAAAGATAATATATCGCAGACAATGGACCAATTAAAAGAGAATAGTGGGCTGTCCGAAGATGAGATCCTCAAGAAAGTCAATACTCTTGCCAAAACGGGCATAATGTTCGACCAGCCAAGCCGTACAGGGCTCATGATCTATCGTTTATTGCCAATTATGCGCCAATCTGAATACATTTTTATGCAAGACCTCGAACCTACTGACGATGTCAAGCGTTTGGCAACCCTGTTTCGCGAACTTCACCAAGAATTGATCCTGATCTACAGGAAAGATAAGCAAAAAACGAGAGCGATAATTGAAAATTCACCTCCTATCGATCGTACTGTCCCTATCATCCAAAATCAAGACGGAGAGCTAATCGATTTGGTAGTGAACAAGGAAGTCAGAGTTCCCGAAGAAAAATCAATACCAACGCAGGATATAAGGGAATTATTCAAGAAATATGATGAGATTGCTGTCGGACGCTGTTATTGCAGACACCAACAAGAAGTCTTGGGCGAGCCGTGCAAGCAAATTGACTTGAGCATTGAAAGCTGCTTTACATTGGGAAAGTCTGCAAGGCACACTTCCAAGCACGGTTTTTCCCGGATGATTTCGCAACAAGAAGCTCTTAACTTGCTCCAGAATATAGAAGAAGCCGGTTTGGTTCATAAGGCATACCATCTCTATTCGGATCCAGATCGTGAGGAAGTTGCAGTATGTAACTGCTGCTCCTGTTGTTGCGTTAATAACAAGAAACATCTCTTTATGCCGATCAAGAATTCTTCTTTTTGGATGGCTGACATTGATCTGGATTCGTGCATAGGGTGTGGTATATGTGTGGAGAAATGTCATAATTTCGCAATCGAATTAAACCATAAAAATAGGGCCGTTATAATTGAAAACGACTGCATAGGATGCGGCGTATGCGCTTATTATTGTCCGGAAAAGGTAATTTCTCTAAAACAGGTTAAAAGAACGGTACATATCATTCCTAATGATTAAATGAAAAAATTACAGTTAAATTTAAGCTAATTTTTCTTTAAAACACAAAAATAATGATATTTTTATTTTTTGTATTCGACAAAATAGATAAAATACAATCCTGTAAAATCAGAAAAATTGTTCTATCGCAAAGCTTATATATAATAAAAAACAACTCTGAACATCGGGATGAATCGATTTTGATTAATCGCGATACAAAACTATTGTAAGGAAAGACAAAAAATGAAAAGTTCAAAAAGTAAAGTAGCTATCGCCTTAGTAGCGTTCTTAGGGTTCTTCTTGGGAATGGCTTTATTGGCTTCAAATGTAGCCGCTGACCAATATCTTGTCGAAGATGGCGATTCGTGGGCTTACTCTGGATCATCTTCAGGAGTTTCAGCAACAATTGGTATTGTTGTAACGAGCGTTCCGGAAAATGATTCTGAAGCCATTATAGGAAATGAATACGAAAGTGGCGTGCTCGTTAGTTCAGATGTAAGTTTATACCCGTATGTTATCTCTGATGATGATCTATTGGGTTACGACTTATCAGGAACAAACGGAACCGCCACCTATGCGGGAAGATCGTGCGATTATTTAAACTATTCCTCTTTAGGAGTTTATTATGTCTACGATTGGGACACTGGCATTCTCTTAGAAATGTACAGTCCTGGTGTTGGTGGCACTCCAGCAGTAGAAATAACTTTAAGTGCTTGGAGTTATACTCCTAGTGGACCAAGTCTTCCGGGAATCCCTGGTTACGACTTGTTCATCATCGTTGGCGCTATTGGAGTAATTTCATGTGTTTTAATCCTTGCGTATAAGCGAAGAAAGTAATTTAAAAACCTTTTAAATTATTAACTTCTTTTTTTTTTTTTAGAAATTAAAAGCTAAATTTTATTATTAGTCCAATAAATTATTCTTATTTCTGAATGATTTTTTTTGATTCTCTCATCGATTAATTTAATAGAATTTGTTTAATCCTTATTTATACAAATAATAAAATTAAAGATTAATGGAAGAATCTGGATTGAATCGTAAGTATTCGGGTATGCGTTCTCCACATTCAGGACAGAATGTGAGTCCCTCGTCGATAATTTCGCCACATTGGTGGCATTTAATTTTTCCAGGATCGATTTTCTTTTTTGTCATTTTTTATCATCAAGACCTCAGCAAAAAGAGATTTTTTTCGCTACAAATTGCTTCAAGCTCGCAAATGAGTTCCTCTTTGGTAATGGATTCTGGAAATTCTAGCTTGAATTTTACATTGCTCACGGCGGAAACTTCTGTTAATTTTGCTTGTATTTCAGATACTCTGATATTTTTACTTGCGAGGCGCTTGATCGTGTCAACAATGTCGCTTTCAAACACGTGACCGTTTAAGATGACGACAATGGTATTTTGTTCCTGTCCTAAAGTAACACTTTCAATTTGAATTTTTTTTTCGCTCAATTCTTTTTTTATATTTTTCATGGCGACTTCGAATAGGTCGTTGCGGAGCTCGAAACTAATATCCACTGGAATTAAGTTATTTATTATTTTATCATGGTGGTGGAGAATACCGAAAATATTTCCACCGTTCTCTGAAATGGGTTTTATTAATTCAATGAGGCTTCCCGGCGTATCGGGCAGCTTTACTTCTAGCTTAATCATTATAAGTACAAGAATCAATTATGATATTAAAATTTGATTACTTTCTTGGAGTTCTTCCCATCGTTAATTTTTAATACGGGCTCCTCCGTGATTGTTCCAAGAATGCTTGTATGCATTCCGTGCTTAGTAAATATACTATTAATTTTTCCACAATTCTGTTCTGGAGCTGTTATCACGAAAGAGGTTGTTAAATACATCTTTACATATTTTTCAATCGTATAACCGAGATCAATTAAAACCTGAGGAAGTATAATATTAGAAACGCATATGTCTGCCCCTAATCTCGAAAAAAAGAGAAGCTGCATTATAGTTCCGAATATTCCACCATTTGAAATATCTTTAGAGGCGTTAGCCAAGCGTTGCATTGCAATCTCGTTCATTGCTGTTCTTTTCTTTATAATCTCGATTGAAGATTTAAATGTTACTGTATCCCAGTAAAGATTACTTGCCTTTCCTACCTTTCCATTAAAATCTGAAGCGAGAATGATTTTATCCCCTATTTGAGCATTTTTTGCTGAAATATAATGCTCTTTGTTAATCTCCCCTATCATCGTCGAGCTTAATTCGTAACATGTGCTTTTAGAATCCGTATGTCCTCTAATAATTGGGATTTGGAATTTCTTAGATCCATCACAAATCCCTTCAACAATTTTCTTTCCTTTTATTTCATCAGGATAAGCTATGATGATACTTCCTGCAAGTGGTACGCCTCCGCAGCAATATATATCATCAACGCTGACTAAAATGGAACTAAATCCCGCACCATATGGGCTTTTTTCTATGAAACTCGTTTTAATGCGATCTGTAGTTAATAACATATATTTTTCGTTATCGTATATTGCTGCCGAGTCCTCTCCGTAATCAGAATAGATTCGAGGGCTTTTATAAGCGTTTTCGTTAATATATTGAACGATTGGTTTTATTTCACGTTTTTCTAGTATCTGTTCGGATTCTAAAATAGCCCTCTTTATTTTTTCAAGCATTATTTTATCTAATGTAAAGCTATTAATAATGTTATTTTCTTAAATACTATAAGATAACTTGACATATATTTCTACATGAAACAATCACTATTGATATAAATGAGCAGGATTCCAAAATCTTCAGTGATAAAGGGTTTTTTATTTTCAGCTCTTGATAAATTTGGGCCAATGCCGAAATATTCCTACCCCGAGCCTGTTTTGGAAGATGAGAAAAAAAATTCATCTGAATTTAACTTAACGCTTAGAGATTATACTCAAATCTCAATCAAAAATCTGAGCTTGTTAATGAACGATAAAACAAATTTGGACGACGAAACGCTAAAAAACGCAAATTATTTTGCGATATTACCTTATCCCGATTATGAAATAACTGCTCTTACTTATTTTCATTTTATTTGGTTAAAAAATTCAAATAAACCAATACCAACTGCATTTTCATTACTTGTTGACGAGAAAAAAAGAAGTTTTTTATACAATAATATAAATCAAATAAAAAAAATTATTTTAAATACCTTTGAACGCTTGGATCAAGAATTTTCAGAGGGATTTGTTCCATACGATTCGGTTCATCATGTTTTTGAAAATCTCTTGATCCAACTTATCGAAGTAGAAAATAAACCATCCAATCCTATTACAGCTGATCGGAAACTCAAGATCATCTTTTTCGGCTTAGATTCTGCTGGTAAGACCAGTTTTTTTTTTACAATAGATCGGAGGTTTTCAAAACTGATGGGCGTGAAACCTACAAGAGGAGAAAGCATTTCTACGATTAGAGCTGCTGGTGCTACAATTTCCTTGTGGGATCTAGGAGGACAACTGCAATTTCGAGAAAAATATCTTTCTAGATCTGAAATTTATTTATATGAGGCCGATCTCATGTTCTTTTTTATCGATGTTCAAAGAGCTGATAGGTTCAAGGAAAGCATCCAATACCTCAAGAGGGTTAAAGAAGATTTAAATAGATTAGAACAAAATACACCTATTATTTATGTGCTGACTAAAGCTGATCCAGATATTATAGAGTCTCCCAAAATTCAACAAAATATTAAAGAAATTACTAGTTTCTTGAAGGAACTTCATCCCAAATCTCCCCCCGAAATCCATTCCACCTCTATTTTTTCTTTATTTAGCGTTTTAAGAGCCTTTTCGTCGGGAATTGCAAAATTAAGCCCAAATCGAGACCTCATTCGATTTAACCTCCAAAATTTCTCTTTGGAGAATGGAATATCTTTAATATTATTATTAAGTCCAGATGGATTGCTATTGGCTGATCACATATCAAGCGCTTTAACTGCCCCGATAAATTTTGCTAAACTAGGGAAGATCGAGACGAGCGTAAAAGATGTGTTAGAGATTACAGCCCCTCAATTTACTACCTTGTTTAAAATTTTCGAAAAATTCAAGGCTTTACGAGAAGAAGAGACAATTTTTAAAATCGCAAACTCGGTCATATTATTTAAAAGAGCTAAAATTGAGGAACAAGATGTTTTCCTTTTATTCTTAGTAGACGATGAAAATAAAAAAAATCAGATCAACAAGAACTTGACCGACTTTTTGAGTAGAAACAGCGATCTCATTTCTCGATATATGGCTTAAAATATTTTTTTTAAAGGCCCTTGTTCCGATATTGGTTTTCTCAAAATTCTTTTTCGATAATAAGAATTTATCCCACTTACTAAGGATAGGGAAGGAACCACACATTTAGCAAATTTAACAGGACCGAATAGAAGGAAATCGCTTGCAGAAGAATATGCCATTATAGAAGCAATTGCACCACATCTTGCGCTTTCACCGTATTTTTTCACATAATCCCATCCGTATATGGCATTTGCTGGTGCAAAACCCGTTGGCAACCCTAATTCTTGTTTTATCAATCGTGTAGACTCAAGATTTACGCTAATAGATACAAGATCCAAAACGGCAGTATCCACAATTACATTTTTCACGCCAGCTTTTTCAGCTTTTATCAAGAGGTCGTCCCTTAATAATTTCATCTTGTTTTTTGGATTATAGGCCCTGTTTGAAAATGTTAATAATACTGCGTTTTTCACTCCAATTTGTCCTAATCTTTCTAAGCTTTCTTCGCTTGTATTTTCGTCAATGCTATTGAGGATAGAGCGATCGAGTAGCCCCGCCTCTTTTAACCCTTCCATTGCGGGTATCCGACTCGAATCGTTTAATCCATCAACTAAAAAAGGGCAATCCACTAAATCGGCAATGAAAGTACATTCTTTTAAAAGAGTATCTGGGTATGATCCGACCACATCGATGATCGCTTGCATCCCTGTATCTTCGACAACGGAAATGAACTCATTAATTTCGGTTTCTACAAGTTTTTTATCAAATTCGCCTCTTTTTTCGTCCAGTAGCGCAGCATGCTTGGCATAAAAAACAGTTCCAATCATTACGATTGGATTTTCTCCAGGTTGACCACCAATTTTGATATTTCCAATGGAAGCAACTTTTTGTTCCTTTTGATATTCGAGCACGATTAATCCTCTTTTGGTGCTATTTTTGGTTCTTCTCCTGATTTAAAGCGCTTATCCAAGCCTTCCAAAAATTCAGTTGTTTTCTCTGGTGGCACGATTAAATAACCGTTTTCGATTTCATACCCTAATTCTTTCATCATTACCGGAAATTTTTTAACAAATGTCTGTCGTTTCATATTCATTACTTTTGAAAGTAGCACAAGGCTTACCTTATTGGAATTTTGAGCCTGATCCTTAATGATTGCAAGTCGTTTTGCTTTTATCGGTTCGCTCACGAGCGTACCAATATAAATAAACGAAATAATGAACTCGGGAATCCACTTATGAAGCAACAACACGATAATTGCGGCGATGAAAGAGCTTGCGGCACTAATCGAAGTGTGAATATCCGCCCAAGGGTATCCGTTGTAATATAGTCCTAATTGAATGAGCATTCTAACAATATTGACTATATAAAATAGGAGCGAAGAAACAATCAAGGATTTCGTCTTTCTCCAGACAATGTCTTTTTTCGTTCTGGGATCTTTACTGTGGGGAGTGAAAAGGATTATGCCCACGAAAACGCAAATGGCTTGAACTCCCGTGCAAAATGTTTCGAAATATATAGGTGCTTTTCCGGGAATCACAAACCTCCAATGGTATTTACCCGAAGGATAATATTGAGCGCTTGCCCCCATGTTGAAAAAGAGGTTTAGAAAATATGCTGTTTGCTTAACGACTATTTCGTGAAGCCAATAATTTGCTTCCCAGTCAAAAAACAGATATACTAAAAAAGCCGATATCGGAGCGCCAATGGCTAACATTATAAGGGAACGAATGGAAAATTGATATTTTTTCTTTTCAAATTCGATGACGGGCCACTTTCTATTGGATATTTTTAACAAATATTTCTTTGGTTTAGGAGTAATATCTTCTAATTTATCACCATTTTTTAGATAAAAGAAAAAACGATCAACAATGACGATGTTTAGAAGAATTAAAAGGGGGATCATGACAAATCCAAGATTGTTCTTACTTGGAGATTCCATTAAAGGAATCGATAAACCCATTGCAAGAGCAAATAATGCGTTTAAATAAGTTAAAATTAGAATGAACCATCTTCTTTTTTTAGAAATATTCGAAGATTTCCTGAAATAGAATACGATCGCAAGGTTTACTATGAACGACGATATAATTATTAATATTCCAGAAATGATAAATCCAATGAGCGGTAAAGCTGTTAATATGTATCCCATGAGAAATGTCAATAATAAATTAACTGTAAAAACTGACCAGAGCATAAAACCTTGTAAGAACGGTGATTTGATAATGTCTCTCATGATTAAATGAAATTCGTGATCTCTAAAAAGGCTTATTAGATTGTAAATCACTCCGAACCGAGAAGGATTATACATTAGTGTCAATCTTTTAGTTAAAGTGTAAAAATGGAAATAATTTTATTATTCAAGTGGATTATTACTTTCTAACAAGAACGATTTTAAAAGATGGATGATATGAAGCAGGTCTTGATATTCAATAATTTCTATATTTGTATGCATGTATCGTAGGGGGGTT
>JAEOUI010000474.1 GCA_016839425.1 Promethearchaeota archaeon | reverse complement strand
GATCAATATATATTAGATCGATCCTTTCCCTAAACTTTTGAAGCAAAAAACTTAAGACTTCAATATTATCACCCCAAAATAACATATTTCTCCATTCGCTTGAATTTGAATCTAAAATAGACGATCTTTGATTGTTGGTATCTTGAGGATTCTTGATTTTTTTAAATTGATTTTCGTATTTGTTTTTTAAATTATCAAGAACTTCTGACATATTTTTTTTATTATTCCATTCAAGCCGTACCATTTTTCTTCTTTATCAATTTGGCTAAAAATTAAGTTTAAAAAAAGGATTGTATTTTATATTAATTCAAACACTTCGAAGAATATCTTCTAGCTCTTTATCGGATAAAAATCCCTTAATACTCATTGTTTCTTTAATTTTTTGCATTTTATCTAAGGCTTTATGAGATTCGGACATTTTATATTCTAATTCTTGATTTTTTGCCACGAGCTTGTCAATATCGTAAAGGTTAGCTTTTAAATCGGCCTTAACTACTTCGATTTCCTTGTTTTTTGTAGATATTTGTGTTTCAATACTTGCTTTAAGATCTGCTATTTGATTGTCTTTTTCGACAAGCATTTGATTTACTTTTGTTATTTCGTTTTCAATTTCGGACTTATGTTGAAGTTCTTTTTGAGAAAATTCTTTTTCTATTTCAATTTTTAGATCTGCTTTTTCTTGCTCCTTCCCTAAGAGGATTTTTTCTTTCTCAAGGAGCTTTTCTTGCATTTTCGTATTTATTTCGTTGATTTCTAAGTCTTTTTCCGAGATTTTTTGTCCCATCTCGTTTATCTTATCGTTTGCTTCTTTAATCTTTATTTCTAATTCGGAATTTTTATTTTCAAGATCGGATTTTTCTGATAAGAGCTTTCTTACTTCGGTCTCTAAACGCTCTTTTTCGGACTTTTCATTTGATAAATATGTTTCTGTTGTAGAAAGTTTTTCTGAAAGAACCGAAACCTCCTTTTTGTATCTTTCTAGCTCCTTATTGGTAATTCCAAGTTGATCCGTTTTGGATTCCAGGTTTTCTATAACTTTCACTAATTCTTGTCTTTTTTGGGTCAATTCTCTCTCTAAATCATTTACTTTACTCCTAAGATCGAGTAAGAACTTGCCTTCAATTTTTTGTTTTTGCTCGGGATTGCTTTCCGCTCGATTCCAATCGATGTAAATCTAAATCACCAATGAAATATTTCTGTATTTTATTTAAGTTATAAATGAATCTTTTATTTTATTAATTATCTATTCAAGTGTTAATTCGCTATTTTCAAAAATTTATATCAAAAAATTTCTTTTAATAAATCGGTTTTAGATAAAATACAGCTGTAAAATCGAACCATAATTATTTTCGAAAAATTTTAAATATAACATTTATGTTTATTTTTGCATGTTAATTGTTGATAACCTTAAGAAACTAATGGAAAAACGAAATCGTAGGTATCTAGCCTTAGTTTTGTGGTTGATCGCTGGAATTGTCACTATTGATTTCTTTCCATTCGTCGGAATCATTATTTTCTTACCGTTTCTCACTTTCGTCATGTTTCTTTTTTTCTTATCCGTTTTTTCGAAAAAGGACATTAGAGATATCGCCCATTGGAAGGTTTTTTTACTTCTAATATTTTCCTTACCGTTAATGTTAATTATAAGCGTTTTTCTACTAGGTCTATTTGCTTTTTCCATCGTGTCATACATGTTTATGACTTCTTGGTTTATTCTATATGGTTTAATCCTTACTTCGAAAAGAATTGATTCAAATATGAAAAAACATAAGGGAAGCAAGTTCACGAGAACAATCGAATTTTTTGGTGGGATTGTTCTTTCTTTAGTACTATTAGTTGTATTCTACTTGGCACCTATTATAGATGAACAAAAACTTGTTTTTAAGTACATGGTCCCATACTACTTGGAACTTTATTTAACAGTAGCTTACATAATCGTTGCGGTCGCAATAATAGGTATTGGTGCGCTTTGCTTGTATTATGTGTTTAAAAAGTCGTTTAACGCCTGGTATGGCGTGTTTACTATACTTATTGCGGGATATACATTCTATCTTGTTTTAAAAATATTTCTAGGAGTAAATTCGGCAGAATCAGAGTCTGAAACATCCTTACTTACTCAGATTGCCTTATTATTTGCAGATGTTTTCATAGTAGTCTATGCCATTAGCACATTATTAGGCAAACAGGCAGAAATTTTAGCCAAGCAGGTCAAGCGTTTTGGACTAGATACCGCTTTTATTTGGTTGCTCTTTTCGAAAGCCTCCTACGAGTTCGTTGTTAACTTTCCATATGACTTTATCTATAATTTATCTGTCGATATTTTTGGAGATTCAACATCGTTTTTAACATTCCTCGGATCAATTATAAATTACTTGAATGAGGATTATATTAATTTGGCAAAAAACATTGCGGTGCTGTTCTTTTTCCTAACTTTATTTGTATTGCTTGGTTTATGGGAGATTCGAAAGTATAATAGGAAGCAAACTACTTCTCCAAAAGAGGAGATAACTGAATCCATCGAAGAAGGATTAAAAGAAATAGAAGATCTTGAGCCAACAGAACAATTAGATCTTGACTCAGAAGTTATATCCAGAACAATAAATTCCCAAGATAGAGAGGATATTGATGAAGGAACACAATTAGAGGACGATAATCAACCTCCTGACGGCCCAAATGAAAACAGCAATAATGTTAATTAGTAGTCTAATCGATTTTTTTTAATTTTTTTTATATCACGATCTAAATCTACCATATAACCTGTTTTTTTTATACTTTTTGACCTAAATCTTTATGTCGTTTTAGTAAAACGCATCATGAATTAATGATATAACATTTATATTCTAAAAAAGACTAATTTATCATAAGGATTAGGGAATTTTTATCGATTTTTTTAAAAAAAAACGCAGTTCAAAAATGACGAAAGCAAGAAAAATCCTACTAGGAGGAGCTGGAGGTGTTGGACGCACCACGCTACTGAAAAGGTTCATCGAGAACAGATGGGCACCGTCATCTTTGACTATAGGCGTTGATTTTTTCTCCAAAGAAATTGAAATCGAAGGAGAGATAGAAAGAATCGCATTTTGGGACTTTGCTGGACAGAAAAGATGGCGGTTCTTTCAAGAACAACTCTGTCGAGGTGCTGATGGCGCGATTCTCGCATTTGATTACCAGAGGTATGTTTCTTTCGATGACCTCGAAGAATGGGTTTATTTATTTAGAAAATCCAATCCCAACTTACCGATTTTACTTGTAGGTACAAAAGCTGATTTCGATAATAGAGCCGTCCAGAAATTAACCATCTTAGATTTTATTTCTCGGCACGATATATTTGATTTCGTTGAAGTTTCATCGCTCACGGGAGAAAATGTAAAGATTGTGTTTGAAAACTTGGTGAGAAAAATAATTGGATTACAAACAATCCCTGTTCCAGAAATCCCATATATACCTTCAATGCAGCCTCAAAGACGACAAAACCTAAAAGATTATTCGAATTCAAATTACGCGTTAAAATCTTTTAAACTCAACGATTACATTACCCTTCAATTAGATTGGAATATTACGAACATTTATGTAAAGGGAATTCATTTCAGTCAATGTAAGTATTTGTTGCTCAACATTCCTGTTTCAAACTTGAAACAATACGATGAAATCAAGTCCATAGATGAGGCTGAAAGCAAGCTCGACCATTCTCTTGAAGCAAACACGGTAGAAGAGATTGGACTCACGCCCGAGGTGGAATTCTGGGGACACTGTTCAAACTTACAAGCTTGGGTCGAGCACGACTACGACACGCGCCTATTGCATCGTAACCTTTCTTTTCCATTACTCAAGAAATTAACCGAAGCAGGAGATCCCAAAGCAAAACGGGTTTTTAAGGACGAAATCGCATTTCGGATAGAAGAAAACAACCGAACCGTTACTCAATACCTCGTGGAAGAAGGATACCTAAAATACTTCACTCCTGAAGAGTTGGATGTCCTTGCTGAAAAAAATCCATATTTGAAAATCGTCTCAAAACTGTATATAACCCAAAATCTTCGTCAATAAAAACTCACATTAATGCTTTTAAAATGAATGTTTTATGACTTTAGAAAAAATATCTCTTTAATACAAAGTTTAATAAATAGTCTGTCTCTAATTTATTTCATTGACTTTAAGGAGAAAATTGAATTATTGAACGATTCTAACTCTCTTATCGATAAAGAATTGTTTCTAGAACATGTTGAAAAATTATCACTCCAAATTGAATTATTAGCAAATGAAATTTCGCATGTAAAAAAAAAACTTGACAAATCTAATTTAATTAATCGTTCTTTTGGACTAAAAGCACTCCGAACTTCCCAACCATTGGATTTTGCGAACGATGTGGTCGGTATTGGAAGTCCTACCAAGGAATATCGACTTTCCGTTCGCACCATTTCGGAAGAATGGAAAGGTCGTAAAAACGATGTTCTGATTGCCATCCGCCAACAAGAAAAAGAGACCCATCAAGATGTGAAGGCGCTTGGAATTCGAATACCAATAAACGACATCAAAAAATTAAGCGTTCTCACCAAGGAGATCGTATCAATTCTTTACGTGGCTTGTCAGATCGAGGACGTGGATGTAAATACTATTTTACGTGAAATATTAGAGGAAATCAATTCTAAAGGAAAAAGAATGGTTAGTGAAGTCAAGGAAAAGTTATTAAAATAGAGCTCAATGTCAGAATATTAAAGGAGGTCGCTAAAATCCCTGGAACTTACATTTTAATAATAAGATTAAATGTTAATATAAATATTAAGATAGGATCTCTCGGGAACATTTCCTTCATTGAAGGATATTACTATTATGTGGGTTCTGCGATGGGTATTAAAGGTTCGTCAAGTTTATTAAATAGGGTAAAAAGGCATGTTTCTCCCTCTAATAAAAAAAAGTTCCATTGGCACATAGATTTTCTTCTAAAAAACGAGAATTTTAACATTGTTAAAATAATATTAATCCCATCTAAACAAAAGATGGAATGTCTCGTGGCTAACGAGTTGCGTGGAAAAGCCGATCAAATCGTAAATGGATTTGGTTCTTCTGATTGTGCTTGTAAAAGTCATTTATTTTTCTTTTCGGAATTGAAACAAAAAATAATTTAGCAATTTATTAGAAAGGAATAAAACCCTTATGAGAAAAATAAAAAGAGATCATTCTGAAGCAAAATAGAGGGTCTTACCAGAAAGTTTTTCCTTGATAATGAACCCATATTTCTCAAGAGCATTGAGATAATCGTCTAAAGTCTTTAGATGCATTCCAAGGTTTTTCGAGATTTGTGTTTTGGTAACTCCGATATCGTTTTCTTTGAGGTAGGCAATAATTTTTTTACTCTTTTTTTTAGACGCAAGATGAATTGGCAATACGTCTTCCAAATCAAGGGAAGAATCGAAATAAATCACATTGTTTCTAACCGTTTCTGACTTTATAAAGCCAAACTTTACAAGTACTTCGAGATGGGAGTAAGCAACATACTGATTCTCTTTAGTGCTTTCCTTGATTGCCCTGAAATGAAGTCCAGGATTCCGTTTTATAAATGAGTAGATTTCAAAGCGTTTTTCACAATCCAAGGCAGTTTCTTTCGTGAGCTTGGAACCTTCAACGATAAATTTCTTTTTCATCAACGAAATGACATTTTTTTTGATTCCATCTGAATTCAAATTCATTGAAGACATTGCTAACCTTGAAGAAAGGTACGGTAATATTTTGGTTAATCTGAAAGTTCTATTGTTTTTAAGATAGTCAGCAATCACTTCAAACACAAGTCTTTCACCATCAGTAATCAGATCCGTGCTCGTTTGCATATTCGTTTCGCCTCGTTAGCCTATTGTATTTCCGGGGTTTTTTTTTCATTAATTTTCAATTTTAGCATTCTCTCGAGAAAATCTTCTTGTTCTTCTATTGAAAGGGCAGTCATATTCACTAATATCGTTTCTTTATCTTCTTCTGTTAAGTTTAATTGATTTAGTTTCTCTCGAAGCTTGCTTGAAATTATTGTCAATTCGTAATCACCCCTCTTTATCACTTCATTGATAGGGTCCTCCATTTCTAAAATCAGATCGTGATTTATTTGAGATATTTTTGCGAGGGTATTATCAAAAACAAACTGAATGTCTTTTCCACATCCCCAACATTTTTCACCCTTCTCTTTTAAGTGTGCCGCACATGTCATACAATATTTTACCTTGCACGACGGACAGACATAGTTTATACCCATAATTGGACTTTTATGAACCACGCATATATCCTCATGCTTGGAAATCGTTATTTCTTTTTCCAAATTCTTAAATTCGTCTTCTAGGATTTCAGATCGGGTTTCTTCAGATTTTAAAGTACTAATTTCGTCCACATCTTTCCCTTTAGGAATATTATTTTTTAGTGTTTTGTCGTTATAGAGAGAAGGGATCGAATCAATGTTTTGTATTATGGACTCACGAGTTCTTGATTCCCGAGAATTTGAAGATAGTGGAGGAATAGGATCTAAGCATTCCCTCAATGTATCATCAGTATCAAGTTGATTTTCGTTTTGTGTAATTTTCCTAAAAATAGACTCTTTTTCTTTTAGATCCTTTTTTTTCTTCTTAGATATAAAAACATATCCCGTTGGTAAGGATACTCCAATAGTACTTAATATAATCATTATTATTATAATTACAATAATATTAGGGTCCTCAGGCACCCCTAGAAATGTAATTTCAGCTAAGCAGAAATACGAAAGATCCGTTGCAGTTATTTCAAGATATCCTCCAGTTTCGTTGAGAATGACGCTTGAAATAGAGATCCACGACCGTTGTTCTTCGTCGTACTGAAATAATACCAAGTCTTTTGGATTTTTCACGCTTGCGGAATCGTAATAAAAGCGAATGGTGATATTTTCTAAAATTGCTTCGTTCTCATTAGTACTCTCATCGCGTACCGAGAAATAATAATAGTATAACGCCATTTTTGAATACAAAATCGGCTCGATCGATGATTCATGAGACTCGCTTCTTAAACACACTAAAGAACCTGGAGCATTCAAGTAGATGGATAAGTATAATTCAGCGTATTCGTCGTAGTACTCTATAAATCTCATTGAAGGTGTTTGAGGGGTCGGTAAATCAACTGTGAAATATTGGACATTAGAAGTATAATAAAGTCCAGCGCTGTTATTTCCAAAGATTTGAATAAAATGAGACCCATTCGCAGGTAATGGAATCGTAGTATTTCCCGAGATTGTAAGATTCTTAGCACCGTC
>JAEOUI010000052.1 GCA_016839425.1 Promethearchaeota archaeon | reverse complement strand
TTTTTGAGTGTTTAAAGGCGTTCATTACTTCTAAATATGATTTATATTTTAATTTTAACCCAAATTTTTCAGGAGACTCGTGTACGGGAGAACTAGGGAATATATAATATGGTTCGTTCATAAATGTGATAGAATTTGATTTTTTTAAACCATATTTCCAAAAGCACTTGTAAGTAAAATAGAAATCTCTCATTATATCTTTTAATGTTTGAAATGGATAACCAATAGTCAACCAAATTCTTAAAGTCAAGCCGTAAAAATTTGCGTTCTTGATTAAGTCGTTAATCTGATTTTCTGGGAATTGAAATGTTGGATCGCATATCTTTGCTATTTTGTTCTGAACTTTTTGGGATAATGTTCGAGGAGAAATGCTTAATGAAGAGCTTTGTTGTGTAAATGTGTTATAATATAGTTTCCACATATTTTTAGGAAAAGGTAGCCTCCAAATTTCAATATCCCCGCCTATATCTAAATTTTCTTTCTTAATTAATTCAAACAATTCTTTCCAATATTTAAAACTGGCAGGATAAGTCCCGTGCCCAAAAAAAACGCTTTCTACTCTATAATCATCAACTATAGTACATATATCGTCTAGAACGCTTTTAGGATTTCTTAAAAGGACGCTCGTGCGACCGGTTAATCTCTTTTGTGATTGTTGTCCACCAGAACAAAAGGGGCAATTAAAAGGACAACCCCTCCCAATCGATAAATTGAAGGGAATTCCCATTATCTTTTTGCATGATTCGATGTATTCCCTTGCGTGTTCTAAAAATGAGAAATTCGTAAAATTAAGATGATCCAAACTCTTGGCACAATATGATAAGGGATTTATTTTTATACTTCTAGTGGTATTTTTATACGTTAAATTCTGAACGCTCTCCAAACCATTTTCTTTTTTAAATTCCCGAAGGTATTGTAAAAAGGGAATTTCTCCTTCTCCTCTGATGATTCCATCAATGATTTTAAAGTTTCTCAAAAGTTCATCGTGATAATAAGAAGCGCTAAAACCCCCGAGAAGAATCTTAGCGTTTGGATTAACTTTCTTGACAATTTTTGCAACTTCTATTACACCAAACGAATTATGTAACCAATGTAAGTCTATACCACATACATCAAAATTGAATCTCTTGAGATATTTCTGTAAATCCCATGTTGGATCTAAGATTTTTTCGAAAGGGTAATTAATGACTTTAACGCTAAATCCCTCTCGTTCTAAGAGATCTGCAATTGCGAATGTACCCATTGGAACGAAAATGTAATTCCCTCGGGCAAACCGAGGGCTCTTATTTTTATGTTCCAAGATGTTTTTTGGTGGATGGATGAATATAACATCGTAGCTTTTCAATGTAAATTACAAAAACATGAAATACAATGTAAATTATTCGATTTTAATGATAAATATCGCTTAAAATATAATTTGATAATATGAATTTTAATTAATTATAAGAAAAAAAATATTCAAGGTACTCGGAATTATAGGTTAGTTTTTAGAGTAATGAATTGATGGTTGATATCCACTTATCCAATTTCCTAACAAACCAAGCTATAGAATCGTTTTGGCTTTTCTCGTTTTCAAAAATAACCTTTAAAAGAGGGACAGCTTTTGTTTTGAGTAGATGAGATTTTATTACCTCAACAGAGTGTATTTTATCTATAGGAATGGAAATATTTTTCTTTGGCACCCATTGTTTGAAAAACAACTCGTTCTCATACAAGAACAAATTACCATTACCTCTCATTTGGCTAACACCTTTAGATTCTTGACCAAAAAAATTTGCTCCCCGAGATTTTAAGAGAATTTTTCTATCTTCCTTGTCATAATTTTCCTTTAAATTAGTCTTTAATTCTTTTCCTTTATTCATTTTTAAAATTGTTTATTTGTTAAAATTTATATTTTTCAATACACAATAAAATTTAAATTAGAATTGTAAAAATTTTTGTACCTATCGATTATCATCAATTTTATGAATCTATTCTGGGAAAAATTAGCTTAAAAATATCTTAATTTGATGATCAGATAAAAAAATAATAGATCATCGATATTTATTATATTAAACATCAAGATTTTTTTTAGATAAAAAATATTTATACATTCGTGAATAATTTAAAATTTTTGAAAATTATTGAAAAAGGAAAAAAAAATTAGAAAACATTTTCTACAGATTTTACTTCTGGAACAAATTGTTGGATTGCTCTCTCGATCCCCATCTTAAGGGTCATCTGAGCGTGTGCGCATCCCGCACAATGGCCTTGTAATCGCACTTGAACGATTCCGTCATCCGTGATGTTTACTAATTCCACGTCTCCACCGTCTCGTTGCAAGGATGGACGAATTTTTTCCAGAACTTCTTTTACTTTATCCTTGTTTACTGCCATATTTTATCATTTTTTAAAATATAAATTCTAAATTTACTAAATTATTTCAAAAACTTAAGCCTTACCTTTATAAAATAAAAAAAATTTTATCACTAAGAAAGCGCTATATCAATTAAATCGGCGTCAAATATTATAATTAAAAGGTAACTTCAAATGGAATTGGAAAAATTCGTAAAACGATTAAACGAGGCTCAAGAACTAATGAAAAACGAAAAATTCAAGGAAGCCATCGTTATATTAGAAAAGTTAAAAATAATTGAGAAAAACGGAGAATTCGATTACAAGCTGACGCACAAGCTTTATCAACTCCTTTCGAATGCACATTCTCTTCTCAACCAGCAAACAATTGTAAAAGTTATGAAAGAATTGACGATCCAACAGAAAACAATATCAGTTAATGAGCTGAGTGAATTAATTAGGCAACGGGTAGATATTGATATTAAGGACGGTGAGTTTCGAAGAGAGCTCGAAATATTAATTTTAAAGGGTATATTACCTTATAGTATTGAAGGAGATTTAATTATTTTTTAAAAGTTACTTGAAAATACTTATCTTTTATTAAAAGGGGGATGAAAAAACTCTTTTTTATAAATTCTTTCAAAAATCATTGATGAATTCAATGATGAATAATCCTTTCGTTGATTGTTGAACGAAGGTAACTCGTTTTAACCTTTTTTATGTCAAATCCAACTTGTTCGACGATTTTCATAATTTTCATTCGTTTAGCCTTGCCTTTAAGGCCTTCTGCTACCATAAACTCGTTAGCAAAGGTCTCAATATTAGATTTTTCTGACATGAGATAGAAAAGGAAATAAAAAAAAAAAGGTTAACAAATTCTTCTACTTAAAAAGAATCAGTCTTGACAACTAATAATAAATTAATTCAATAATTATTATTCTTGAATAAAAGAAAGATTTCGTTCGAAAATAGATTGAAATCTTAATCTATTAAGACGCTAAAAACTAATCAACTAATACACATATTTTTTATTTTAGTCAAAATAATCGAAATGACAAATCAAATGTTTCGATTCTTAGATGATAATGTTGTAATTCGATCGTGATAATTCGAATATGAGCAATTAAAATTATTAAGTTTAATCAGAAAAAATAAATTTATTCCATTATTATACAAATCAAGGAATTAGAATTATTTCTAATCGTATAATAAAAAAATAATATTGGTGACATTTCTCAAAAAGGTGTAATATAATGTCTGAAAATCAGACCATTAATAATGTGAGAATCGGAGTTTACGTGTGTGAGTGAGGTGTTAACATCGGACTACATGTTGATTGCGTTGAACTGAGAGAATTTGCCGAACCTTTACCAAATGTTGTTGTTGCTAGGATGAACAAGTTTACTTGTAGTGATCCAGGGCAACAACAAATTAAAAACGATATTCTTGAATTGGGACTAAATAGAATCGTCGTGGCTGCGTGTACACCTAAAATTCACGAACCTACATATCGTGCGGTCTTAATGGAAGCGGGATTAAGTCCTTATTATTTTCAAATGGTAAACATGCGAGAACATTGTTCGTTTGTTCATCAAGGTGATAAAAAAGGAGCGACTGAAAAAGCCAAAAGATTATTATTAGCTGGCATTAATCGATCAAGACAATTAGAATCGGTACCGAGAAAAGAAATCCCACTTAAAAAAGCTGCCTTAGTCGCTGGTGCAGGTATCGCTGGAATGAATGCTGCATTAGACTTGGCATCGCAAGGAATTGAAGTCTATTTAGTTGAGAAAGAGGCGACAATTGGAGGAAAAATGGCACAGTTAGATCGAATTTTTCCAACTGATGATTGTGGAATATGAGTCTTGGCTCCAATAATGGTAAATGCCGCCAAGCATCCAAACATTAATCTCTTTACCTATAGCGATATTATTGAATTTAAAGGAATTACGGGAGATTATAAAGTTAAAATTCGCAAGAATCCTCGATATATAGACGAGAGCAAGTGTACAGGATGTGGATTATGCACAACAAAGTGCCCAGTAAAAATGCCAAACGAATTTGATAGGGGTATTGGGGAACGAGGTGCAATTTACATACCTTTTCCTCAAGCCGTACCAAAATATGCTGTCATCGATAAGTCGTCTTGTATAGGCTGTAAGGCTTGTGAGCGAGCTTGTCCAGCAGAGGCAATTTTATTTGATCAAGAGGAACAAATCGTCGATGTAACGGTTGGGGCTGTTATCGTTGCTACTGGTTGGGACGAATATCCAATAATCAAAACGAATGAGTATAACTACGGAATTTATCCTGATGTCATTACTCAAATAGAATTGGAAAGAATGTTAAGTCCTATAGGTCCAACCGGTGGTCATGTCTATAGAGTTTCTAATGGAGATATTCCAAAAAATGTTGCAATGATTCAATGCGTGGGATCGAGAAGCTTGAACGCTAATCCATATTGTTCTGCCGTGTGTTGTAATGTTTCGTTGAAAAATTCCCAATTGTTAAAACAAGAATATCCTGATATGGATATTACGATGTTTTATATGGATATTAGGACTTGGGACAAGGGAAATGAGGAATATTACAGAAATATTCGTGGGCAAAACATTACTTTCATCAAAGGAAAACCTGGAGACATAAAGCTTAACCCTAATGGGACAATGCGACTTTTCTTTGATAATACTTTGGAGGATCAAGTTACATCAATGGATTTTGATCTTGTTGTTCTTTCTACAGGCATCGTACCTTCAAAAGGTACTTACGAATTGGCTGAAATTATGGGCTTAAGCAAGGGGCCCAGTGGCTTCCTTTCTGAAGTTCACGGTTGTTTAAAACCTGTTGAAACTAAAGATACAGGAATTTACATTTGTGGTTGTGCCGCAGGTCCAAAAAACATTCCATATTCGGTTTCCTCAGCTTTGGGTGCTTCTAGTAAAGTATCTGTTTTATTATCCAGTGATACATTAAGTCAAGAACTCATAATTGCCGAAGTGAACGAATCTTTATGCATGGGATGTCAAAGATGCGAAAAGACTTGTGATTTTGGAGCGATTAAAGTTGACGAGAACGAGATTGCGATCGTTGATGATTTAAAATGTAAGGGATGTGGCGCTTGTGTTACATCCTGTCCTGCTAGAGCGATTGATCTAAAATATTACAGGGATATACAATTTGAGGAAGAAATTAAGGGTATTGGCAAGATCGATGATTATATAAATCAGTCCAAACCAATCAACGAATCGATTAGTGACTAAACGAAAAAGGTGTAGAATATGGAAGAAATACATGATAAATCAAGAAATATCATTGCATTTGGTTGCGAAAAATGAGGATATTCGGCAGCAGACTTGACTGGAACGACAAGAAAGTCGTATTCGTCAAATTTTCATTTGGTTCGAGTTCGATGTACTGGAAGAATTGGAATACATATTATTATGGAAGCTTTTCTTAACGGTGCCGATGGTGTAGCTATAATATCTTGCCATAAAGGAGAATGTGATTATGGTCAAGCCAACATAAATACGAATAAGCACGTGTTGTTCTTGAAGAAATTATTTTCTCATTTGGGAATTAGCGAAAATCGAATAGAACAATATTTCTGTGCTGCGGCCGAAGTAGAAAATTTCGTGCGATCAGTCGAGGATATCTCGAAAAAAGTACAAGCACTTCCTCCACTACCAAAAGTTAAACTCAATCCGAATTAGAATGATTTTTCCAATAAAATAATAGTTGGAAAGGGACTGACTCGTGGCCCGAGTATTCGGAAAAAATTTTTTAAAAAAAATAATTTAAAATAATAACTGGATTATGACATTAGAAGGAAAAATCACGTGGGAATTTTTAAAAAACGTGGCAGAAACATTTGATTCGTATAGGATACGAGCTTTCATTGATGCAAAAGAGGATATCTTAAAAATTGGTGTTTATGACGAAAAAACTTACTACGACATACTCTTCAAGATGTTTGATGAAGAAAAAATGAAATATGCTTTATTACGATATCTTAAAGAAAATGAACCTATCGATTTAATTGGACTTAAAGCGTTTTCTGATCAAAACATTTTGGACTTTAAAAAAGCGTTCTCTCTTGTTCAAATGCTTCACAGCGAAAATCTAATTCAAATTACGGAGATATTTGACGAAATCCCCCCTGCAAGCGAAGAAGGTCAATCAAAAAAGATTTTTAAGGATGTTTCGATTACTTGCTTCAAAGGGGATTTTACTAAAATCAAATCCGTATATGAACCCGTAAAGGTTATTTTTCACTCGGAGATTTGCTCTGGATGTGGTATTTGTTCTGGAATATGCCCCATGAATTGCATAACTCTCAAGAATGGTGCGGGAAGTGTTGATGAAAATATTTGCATCCGTTGTGGATTATGTTATCTTGCATGCCCTCGGTCTGCATTGCCTCTTAAATCATTCTATATGTATCAAGCTGAAATCGATAATATTAAAGAATATTCAAATGTTGGACCATTTATGGAAGCATTTATTGCTCAAACAAAAATTCCTGAAATTAAAGCTGTATGCCAAGATGGTGGTATTTCTAGCACTTGCTTGTATTATCTTTTAGAACAAGGAAAGATCGATGCTGCTTTAAGTGCTAAGACAAGCAATGACCCTTGGCGGCCAGAACCCTTTCTTATAGCGCAAAAGGAAAGCGTTGTTCTAGCTGCAGGAACAAAATATGTAAATAATCCTAACTTGCAATTATTAAGTGAAAGCAAGATAAAGGACAAAAAGCTAGCTGTTGTAGGCGTTCCCTGCCAAATGCAAGCTTTATTAAAATCCAAGGTTTATAATATAGGCATTCCCTCTTTAAATAAAATTGAATATAGGATCGGTATTTTTTGTATGGAGTCATTTCCCTACGAAGGATTTCTCAAGATCTGTGAAATATTAAAAGTTAATGTGCAGGATGTTAAAAAGACCGATATAAATAAAGGAAAATTTTTTGTATATACAAATTCAGGAGAGGAGTTAAATGTTCCAATTAAAGATATTAGCAATTTAGCAAGAGAAGATTGTGAAGTTTGCTACGATCTGACTTCAGAATCGGCAGATATATCTGTAGGCTCAATTGGAGCGCCTCCCGGATGGAACATGGTTTTAATTAGAACCCAAAAGGGGAAGGAACTTTATCACGAATTAATCGAAAAAGGACTTATAGAAACTAAGGACATTAACGATATAAAACCTGGATTGCCCATGCTTCAAAAAATTGCTGGAATCAAGAGAAACACATGTAAAAAACATATAAATGAGAAAATCTCAGCAAATAAAAGATTTCCGCAATATTAATTTTTCTTTTTCTTTTTTAAAGCTAAATATTATTTAGAAAAAGTCAGCCGATACGGCAGATTGAATTCTGATTCTATTCTTTGAATTATCTTCGATTATAGAAATTATTGCAGAAATATTTTGCTTTGATTCATAAATTATCTCCTTTTCTTCGCCTTTTTTCCAAGTATTAAACCCAAATAATTTTGGGGCTGTTTCGAATAATCCTTCTTGAAGTCCAGCAAGTTTTATAGTAACACCGTGTAAATCGTTTTTAGAAATATTCTTGATTCGTATCATATATTGATCGATGTCGGATTCTATCGAGGTAACCTCATAGATTTTTTGAAGTTTTGATGATATTCCATCGAAAAGACCTGGAGATGTTTCACCTTTTCCCGAAAACAAATCCACTTCTCTTTCGCTTTCGTTATCAATGGGTTTGGCGGAGACAATAATTGGAATTTCAAATTGTATTTTATCCTTTCCAAATTCGGGTTTTTTCTTACCAATCACTAATAAGGACCATTGAGAATAATCACCATATTTTAAACCCCAAAACTCTTTTTCAGATGGTTCCCACATATAGTTATGGCTTGGTTCAGCGATTTCTGGTACTTTTAATAACAAATAACCCTCCTTGGATTCCTTGGATTTAACATCTCCGGCAATTGCGGGAGGAAGTTCTTCAACTTTACGGCAATTTTTGCCATAAGCTTCACAAAAGCAAACCAAATTGGCTTTTTGTAATAATCTTATTTCGATTTCAGCTAAATTTTCAGAATTGTAATTAATCTTAATGGTTTCTCCAGGTTTAAACGCGTCTTTTGAAATATCTATTTTTAGCCCTGATATCGAAAACGCAATTGGATTTTGTTTTGTTGTTTGAGACTGAGCCTCATTTATTTTTAATTCTATAGGTAAATCCCTTTTAATTACAAGATCATCATCAGGATTTATGGGATTTTTTTGACGCAAGAGTAATTGAACGGTATATTCGAGATTTCTTTTTTTTATTGTAGGAATGACATTGTTTTTTATGAGAATTGCTCTCTCCCTTATATATTCGCCAGGTTCAAAATCCCCAAAAGAAAAAACTTCTTCATTTCCAATCTGAAGTTCCTTCACACAAGGAGTTTTTGTTACAAGCCTTATTCCGCTCCATAAAACAGAACTTTTCTCATCAAAATTATATTTTGTTGTCACATTCATTTTTTCTCCGATAAATACGGAGTTTTTTGCGCTTGTTAATTCCATTTTCATGATAAATATAAACCAAAGAGAATTTATGAAGATAATTATTGTGATAGAAAGCATTGAATTTTATTAAAATTTTTTTAAATAACGAGATTCACGAACCTTTCTACTAATTCAATGATTAATTGAGATTTATCTTTATTATTCTTGAGAAAGTTTTTTATTTCATCATATTGGAAGAAAAATTTTCTAGAAATTATAAATTACATCTTCTTTATTTTCATCAAAAATATCAAGGATTTAAAAAGAAAAGGTTTTATTAATAATAGATTTTAGCTAAGAATATTAAAAAAAATTAAGATTTATTCCTTATATAGAATGTTCTTATAATGGTAATGAAATGCCATTAGATAAGCGATAGTCTTTATGATATAGAGCATTCCAATCATAGGATAGATGGCCACGAATAAAACTGCTGGGATGTAACTGGCATATGACACGACATACCAGATAGATGCATTAAAATTTCCCTTGTTAATTTTAGGATTAATATCACTTGGTTGCTTTTTTTCTTTTATCGTCGAATTTAATAAAAGAGCTACTGATATAATACCAATAACGATTATTGGAATAGCTGAAATTATACGGAAATCAAATCCAATCTCGTCCATACTATCACCACCAAAATAATGATTCCATGGCACACATACTAATGCAATTCTTAATGCAAACATCACATATAATATAATGGTATATTTTTTGATTTTACCTGAAGTAGAATATGTTTTACCGTATAACCTTGCCCACATATGAAATAACGCCACATAAAAGTAAGTCATTGTTATTCCCGTTATGATGGCACCCCAACCCGTAGCAATAGCTGCAATTCCGATGTTTGGATCGACATTTAAGAAAAATACCACGCTTCTTGAGACGAGATGGAAAATATCTCCAAAAGCAAGTAAGAAATAAGGAATAAAAGTCCATTTCCAAGTATGGTTTTGAAAATTTGCTTGTAAGGTTCCTCTTCTATTGCATTTATAAAGCAGTTTAATCAAGTAAGTCCAAATTAAAGCTAAATAAAACAACGAAAATAAAATAGATCCCCAATTGTCTTGCATGTTCATTTAGAATTAGTCTCCAGTGGTACTAAAGTTATATAGATCAAAATCGGGATTGTTATTAAAGATACCATTTTTGAAAATAATTCGTGTCTCACAGAAGTACCATGAATTTTCTATACAGGGAATTTAGAAAATTAAATTTGAATTTAATAGGTCAATTTTTATAAAGGTAATTTAACTATCTGCTTCTTTTATAGAAAAATAATAAAGAGAAAAAATAAAAAAGAGTCAATTTAATCCGAATGAGCAGAAATAATGAGGTCTGCAAATAATTTCATGTCATTGAGGAGCGTGTTAATCTTATCTTGAGAAGCCATATCTACATCCCCGGATTTCATAATAATTACGGAAATGATATATTTGAATATATGGAGTTCTACTTCTTTTCCGTCTTCATTTCGTCCTTTAAATGTAGCTGAATCAGACATGAAGATGTTTTCTCTAATTGTGTTGCATGCATTTATGTAATCGCGTAAGTCACCCCTCAATGTCAATCCAGTGCTAACACCTTGAACATTGTGGCTTATCACATTTCCTGATATATCAGATACGATAATTTTTGCCTTGATCTCTTCTAGTTGTTTTTCGGCCTTTTCTACATGTGCTTTTAATTCCGTGTAGGAAGAAATTAATAGATCTCTGAAGACTTTTGAAAGTTTATCTTGTTCGTAAATGCTCGTGAGGAGGTAAGTAAATTCGTAATCCTTGAATAAATCCAAGAAAATCTCTTTTGCTTTATTGACATTTGTATCTAGTAATTCCTTTTGGTAATCTTCCGTATCGTATTTATGTAGAAAAAGCGAGATTCTTGGTTTTTCGTTGTTTTGGCGATAGATATTAAGTAAATCTTTAAAATATTCCTTGGCATCTTCAAAACGATCGGGATCGTGTAAATCAACAATTGGAATTAAGATATCGGTACCTTTGAAAATTTCAGGCTTATCCATATATTCCTTCCTGTATTGTTCTTGTCCACCAAAATCAAAAATACCTACTTGAAGGCCTAAAAAGGGATGTCTTCTTGTTTCGTAAAGGATTGTAGGCGATAATCTCTTGGTATCTTGAGCAGTTTTTTCGGCAAAAGCAACAGAATACAGGCTTGTTTTTCCGCATCCACCAAGTCCGACTAATGATATTTTCATTTTTTTTTACTCCTTATTTTAATATTTTTGTGTAATTATTCCTTTAATTTAACTTTTTTAAAAATATGGTTAGATTATTTTTTCTCCTCAGGGGCAAATTTCACTGATCTCGAAAAGATTTTTCCGTAGTCTTCTGTAGATGCTTCTACAAGAATTGTTCCTTCTAACTTGTTTACGGGATAATCTATTTCCAATTCTTCGTATGGGAACAATTCCTTTAAAGTAGCAACCCAAGGATTTTGTTCAAATACGTCTTCAACTAAAGCTACTCGTGCGGTCATATTCTCAAGCGTAAATCCAACAGTATTGGTAAGCGTGACCTTTACTTTACTTGTTTTTTCGTTTAGTTTTTTATTTAAACTAAGTGCTTTTCGTGTACCAATGAGAGACTTTGCTTTGTCTGTGAGGGGTCCAATTTCTGCTCCGATCCTTGGAGGTTCCTCCCCATTTTTCACAATAAAAACCTTTCTTTTTTGGATATTATATTGAGTAACTTTCTTTAACTTAGCCAAGAATAAAACTGCGTTCAAATTAATTGCGTTGAATGGATCTATCTTTAAATATCCTTTTTTAGCTGCGTCCTCAATTATTTCTGTTCCAATGCCGCTTCTGGCAAACACGGTATTTCGGTTTGGGCCACTCCCAACTGAACCTATAGAAATATCAGCATTTTCAGCAGTAAGATCCGTACAGAAATTACAACTTGACGATTTATATTTGTGTAAAGATGCGATTGTATATGATCTAACAGGATCTGCACCTAATTGTTCGTATAAATGAAATTTCCCCTTGTTAATATCCATCTTCACGATTTTAGAAATATCTATACCATCGCTTTCAAATCTCGAATATAAGGTTTCTGGAGAAAAGCTGTCCATACAAAATAGTCCTATCTTTAAGATGTGTGCCCTCATGAAGTATTTAAGCATTCCTGCGGGGCTGTTCATCATTTTATCCACAGCATCTATATTACATGGCGTTCCAACGAAGGCAATCGATCGACAATCTGCCCTGATTGCTTCCATTAAGGCCTCTACTGTTTGACTATGTGCATAAACTGAACCTGCGCTCTTTAAAATATCTTCTTTAGAGGTAGCAATTTGAGCAACTGGATACCACGGTTTCTTGGGATCTTTCATTGTTACAATGGCCGCATCTATTAAATGCTCGTCAAATAAATAACATAAAATACTTACGACCGTACCTCCATCTTGACCCCCTATTACATCTGGAATGTTAGTATTTGCTACGTAACCCGTTTTGAATTCCCCCATTAATTCTATAGGATCCGTAATCGTTCGAGGACATTGATTATAGCATATGCCGCATCCCGTGCACTTACCAATTAGCTTAGGCTGACTCGTAGCGGAGTCCCACTCTAAAACGGGGCATACTGCAGCGCAAGTACCGCATTCTGTGCAAATTCCCGTCCTAATGATCTCCTTCATGAGCATTCCGTAACTATCCTTCTTACCTTCTAGCTTTCGAGAAATATAGTCGAAAGAATAGTCGTACTCTAGTTTTTCTTTATCTTCAGTCATGTTTTAATCAGATTTGTATCGGTAAATTTTTGATATGTTGAAAAAAGGATTTTTTAAAAAAAATCTTATTGAATTTTATTATAATTCTTTTATAATAT
>JAEOUI010000473.1 GCA_016839425.1 Promethearchaeota archaeon | reverse complement strand
TGCTTGCTTGATTTTAATGAGTTCTTCTTCCATTTTCTTTTTCTTATCCTTAAGCTCGCTAATTGTATCGTAGATTTCAAGCATTTTTGCGTGATTATCTTGCGACTTGTTTGACCATTTATTTAATTGTTCATAAATTTTATTGAGATTTAGCTTGACAATTTCAATCTTTCTATCTAGTTTTATTAAATCGTCAGAATTTTGGTTCTCTAATAATTCTTGTTTAATCTCTGCGAGTTCTTTAATTTGATCGATGAAGGCATTTTCTTCGTTTATTTCTAAGTTTTCTGTTTCGATCTTTCTTTCTAAATTTTCTATTTTCCTCGTAATCTGCTTTAAATCTCCGTATTTTCCCTGTTCTTTGCCATCAGGACCGTTCTTTTGAAGCTGCTTTCGTTCTTCAATAAAATTATCTAAAATACCTTTATATTCTATTTTTTTATCTTTTAATTTTTTAACCTTATTGTTCCAAAAATCCCGCTTTTTTTTATACTCTTCCTTTGCTACTTTTAAATTCTCCGCGATTTGATTTTCAAGTTCTTGTAATTGTGTGATGTATTCTTTCGTTTTTTTGTTGAGCTCGTCCCGTTTTTCGCGGTAATCTTCTATTTTAACTTGAAGTTCCTTGTAGGTTTGTGAAAGCTGGGCATTATTGGCTGCTTCCTTACTCATAAATAAGTGCCTTATATATTTTATAAAAAGAAATATTTCAGAATTTGTTCTTAGGTTATTGAATTATTTATTTTTTTTATATTTTTTCATTCTTGGCTTGCATCTATGGTAAATATATTAGTTATTATATTGAATTATGAATTTACACCATTAGATCTAAAGATCAAAACTTAAACAACTATTCGAATATTAACTTTAACGATTGTAATATAGAAATGATGGATTTTTATCTAAGATCCTTAATAAGAAATACTATAAATGACTGAAAATATTATTAAAACATAACATGAGTCTTGATATAATAAAAGAAAACGATTTAATCTTTTTAATTCTTGATAATCGAAGAAGGTGGCTTATTCAAGTAAAATTTGGAGAAGAATTTCATACACATAAGGGAATAATTGAATATAACGATCTTATTGGGAAACCATTTGGCTCCGTGGTATATTCCAAGCCATACGAGACCCAAGGTCATAAATTCTTCGCTTTGAAGCCATTGCCATCTGATTATGTTTTATACATGGCTCGCAAAACTCAAATTATTTATCCAGAAGACGCAGGAATGATATTAATATATTCTGGAATTGGGCCTGGAAGCATTGTTATTGAAGCGGGTGCAGGATCTGGTGCATTATCGTGCATCTTAGGAAATTTTGTTCGTCCAAATGGACGAGTGTATTCTTATGATATTAGGGAAAAATCAATTCAAAGGGCAAAAAAAAATGTTGATAGAGCTGGTCTTAAAGATATTGTTATAGTGCGATATGGTGATATATTAAACGACAAGCTTGAACATGTAAATGTGGACTCCGTAGTATTGGATATGCCGCAACCATGGGATGTTGTTGGAAAAGTAAAAAATTATTTAAAATTAAGTGGGGTCTTGGTTTCCTTTTCGCCGACGATCGAACAAGTAAAAAAAACGACTTTTGCTCTGAGAGATAGTGGTTTTATTGAGATAAATACATACGAACTCATGAAAAGAAGCTTGCAGGTAAAAGAGAACGCTACTCGCCCTGAAGTGAGGATGATTGGACATACGGGCTATCTTACATTTGGAAGGCTTGTTTGCGACGAAGATAATCCTTATAGAGAAAAAAAACCCGAAAAGGAAGAATATATTGACATTAGCGATATGCCTGTAAAAGGAGAACTGTAAGAAATCTTGAATAATATTACAATTAGAATCCTTTTAAAGTTGCTCCAGTTCGGATATCCTTTTTCTTTTTAAAACGTTTAGTTGAAAAGTAATGGTTCTTTTTGTCTGGGAGAATTGATATGTATTTTCTTAATAATTCTTCTACAAATTCTTTCGTGTCTTTATCTCGTGTAATCATACGTGGATCGTCAAAATATGCGATAATTTCCTTGTTCTTCGCGTCAGGCGATAATCCCAAGTTTTTAATGGGTATGTGTACTGAATGTAAAAACCATCCTGGAGATTTTTGATCGTGTGCTATAATCCTCAAGATACTTGATGCTTCTTTTTTAATTTTAATATCAACGAGTTTTTGTCCAGGACGGATGATGATGGTTGCGTATTCAGGAATGTTATTTTTGCTATTATGTATTTTTTTATAAAATTCTTTTAGTTTTTCACTCATTAAAGCCAACCGCAAGTATTCACATGAAATCCTTATTTCTCAGTAAAAATTAAAATGAAAAATAAATAATTAATCTTATTGTTTATTAATTAAGAATAGAGGATTTATAATGGTTGTAGAATTTTCATCTTTTAAAATAAGGAAGACTAAACCGTATTGTGATGTTATAAATATTACAAGTCAAGTACAATCCGCAATTGAAAAGGGAAACATTAACGATGGTTTAGTAAATGTTCATCTTAGTGGATCAACTGGCGCTATTTCTACTACTGAATATGAACCTGGCCTCGTTAAAAATGATATAAAAGAATTCTTGGAAAAAATTATTCCTTATCGGGAGAATTACAAGCATCATGGAACTTGGGGTGACCATAACGGGGCGGGACACTTACGAAGTTTCTTGATCAAAACATCTCAAACCTTTCCTTTTAAGAATAAGAGCCTGCTTCTCGGTACTTGGGAACAAATCATTTTTTGTGAATTTGATGAAAAAAGCAGGGATAGGGAAATAACGATAACAATTCTGGGAGATTAAAAAAATAAAAATTTAGAAATCTTCAGAAACCTTAGTAATTTGTCCAATAACTCGCTTGTATGCGTCACGCTTTCGAATTTCGTCAAATTTTTCCTTAATATCTTGAACGGCTTTATCGCATTCGCTTAATTGTTCGCTAAAGGTTGGAAGACTCTTTTTAAATTCAGACAATTCTTTGAGTTTTATTTGATGCCTTAAATTTTCCAAAAAATGGTTTTCTAACTCGATCATTTGAATCAACTATAAATGAATTATTAGTTAAGATTAGAAGTACTTATCAGATTAAAAAAAGCCTATATCATTGTCATGTACCAAGAGTATTATTGGTGTGTTATAACCAACAGAAATAGATTATGATAATTCTCTAACTAATAACTTAAATAATATGAGTTTTAATAATGCATTTAGTACTTGATTTGCTAAAATAAAAATATAAATTTATAGAGTTTATAAGTATTATAATGTCATAAAACCTCTCACTAACAATTTGATGTGAAACCATTGGATAAGACTCTAAAAATCATCCTCTCTGGACTAGACTACGCAGGTAAGTCGAGCATTCTTACGGCACTAGATAAGAAATTTGATTTTGAAAAATACATAATGCAGTTAAAACCAACCATCAAAGTAGAATATAACAAGAGAAAATTTCTTGGGTTTAACATTTATATTTGGGATATGGGAGGTCAAGAAAAATATAGGGAACTCTACGAACAAAACAAGGACGCTTATTTCTCTGACACAAATCTTGTATTATTCATTATAGATATTCAAGATCAGGAACGATTTAAACTTTCTCTTGAATATTTGGATATGATATTAAAATTTTTTAACGAAAATTCAATGGATGTTCCATTAATCGTGTCTTTTCATAAATTTGACCCTGAATTGCGGGGAAAAGAAGATATAAACGCAAGAATCGTTGACTTGAGAGAAACAATATATGGAAAATATCCAAAAGTAAAAATCCTTTTCCAACAAACATCGATATATGACATCATTAGTATTGTTCAATTAATATCCTATGCTCTTTCTGTATTTGATCCAAAATTTTTTGAGCTTTCTCATTTATTGGAAATGTATTTAGAAGAATTTAAGTGCTCTTCGCTCATTTTATTCGATGAAAATGGAATTATTGTGAGTGAATTTTATTCGGAGGAAATTGATCCCGATTCCTATATTGTCTTGCTTGAATCGATCAAGGAACATTTATATCTCCTGAAAAGAATGCAAGAAGAAAATTACGATAGCGATTATAATTTTACAATGATTGAGAATAATATATTATCATATTTGCATAAAATAACGGTTGATAAAAATCATTTTTATGTTTCGGTTTTAATTAAAGAGGAGCACAAAGAAGGGCTATTAGAAAACTTTTCTGATTTCATTGGTGAGATAAACAATGTAATGAAAGAATTGGTCTAATTCATCCATTATTTGAGACAAATATTTTTAATTTAATAATTCCTTCCTTTCTAAATACTTTTTTTGATGAAGAGTATTAGCAGATTTTTTTTAAACTTCTATGTTAATCTTAAATTGTCCAAAATGTTATAAATTAATATAAGATATTCATAAAAAAACCATAACAATGAAAAAATATTCTCAAGACCAAATCGATAAATTCGTAAATATGTTGGATTTTTCAAAAATTGAGGGAGGATTAGTACCCGTGATCGCTCAAGATTATTTGACAAATCAGGTTTTGATGCTGGCTTTTGCGAACGAAACCGCAGTTAGGCAATCGCTTGAAACAGGCATAGCATGTTATTTTTCAAGGTCAAGAAAGAAATTATGGAAGAAAGGAGAAGAAAGTGGACATGTCCAAGAAATACAACAAGTATTTGTTGATTGCTATGTAGATACGATATTGTTAAAAGTCAAGCAAAAGGTCGCTGCCTGCCATACTGGATACTTTTCCTGCTTTTATAGGGAATTTAACGGGGAAAACTTAATTTCTCAAGGTAATAGAATTTTTGATCCAGATAAGGTATATCAAAAATAAAATTAAAAAAATTTAAAATATTGTAACAATTATTGAACAAATGCTTGGGGAAATAGTTGTATTTTGAAAATTGTTTGAATTCATTCCT
>JAEOUI010000472.1 GCA_016839425.1 Promethearchaeota archaeon | reverse complement strand
TCTTTTTTTCCGTTTTTGGTCTGAAAGGAGTTTGTTTTCTCTCTTTTTTTACAAAGGGTTCTCGTTTTTTAGTCTTCTTTTCGGGAAGTTTAAGTTTTTTCAATTGATTTACATTAGATTCGTAAGAGGTCTTCCTGAAGTAATCAATATTTATTCCAATGTCTTTTAGAACCTGTAGTGACTTTCCAGATTTCTTGATCTCGGCTAATGAAAATCCTTTTCCCGCTTTCATGTGATAATGTTTTTTTCTTGAAGGCGATTTTACTAGAGCTATTGGTTTGCTTTCCATGATTTTAACACCAATCGTAACTGATAGTCAGATGATTTAGAAAACATTCGAAACCTTATATTTTTTTTCTTTTTTCATTTGTATTGCTATCTTTAAAAATTCCTTATCGTCTTTTTGATCGAGTTATAGTTCCTAAAAAATTGAATATCGAAGCACTAATATTTGATTAAAACGAAATAATGTCCAAATTTTTTAGTTTTAGGAGGGATTCGTGTATTTTTAAGCGATCTTCAAATAATCCTTTAGCAATTTTTATGGGAGAACTCTTCCCGTCACAATTTACAGCAATATTGTGATCAAAGTCGTTAATTAATCCCATTGATAATATTTTATCTAACACGCCCTCTGCTACTAGCAATTTTGGAAATAATTCTGCAACTTTTCCTCCCATTGGGAGGTTTTCTATATCGGCGATTAGGGATTTGAATTTGCTTTTATCTGTTGTTGAGCGAAAGACTTTCAAGTCTGTCCTGTGTTTCTTCCAAAAACGGGTAGCTATCTTGCGCATGACGTCTTTTAGAAGCGAGGCATCATCGTCTGCATCTGAAATGGAGCAAAATAAAATTTCTGATTCTGGATGGAAAAAGATCACGATAATAGAATCTTCGGCTTCCAGAATCCTCAACATCTCATCGATCTTTCT
Source organism: Promethearchaeota archaeon (assembly GCA_016839425.1). The sequence goes on along the minus strand of JAEOUI010000472.1, from coordinate 2,944 downwards.
TCCTGTAGACATTGCTTTTTGGACGGAATCGATTGCTTTATTTATTGCGTTAAAAAAACCTGGAAATAAATCCTCACCAGCTTTTTTATTCTTGAATTCCTTTAAAGATGTTTCTAAAATTGAAATACCATTCTTACTATCGATCAAATAGACTTTATATATCACTTTAAAAAAAATTATATTTAATTTGTTACTACTCACATGGAAATACCCCCTTAAGAATGATAATCATTAATGTTATAAGGAACAATTTTTATCTATCTTACAAATTTAAACAATTTACATTGTCATATAATGAAAAAACTTAAACTCAAATACAATGGAGCAGCGTTATTGCTCTCGTCTGTCATTATTTCTGCATTTTTAATCCCGATATTTCAGACTAATGAAAATAATCTAAAAAACGAAGTAAATTCTATAAAGACTTCTGATTTCGGGGTTTCTAATTATACAATAATTCAAAGCGTTACTTATAAAGTTGAGGTAGAGATTTCCATCACTCAAAATCAAGGATATGGTGACTGGTATTTTAAATATCCTCGCTTGAACGATCGTCAACCAGATTCATCGCTTACTGAATATACGCCTCCATATCAAGAATCTCAGCTATTATCTAGCGTGATCTCTGATGGATCGTTTCTAGAGATTGATGAATTCAATAATACATATGATCTATTTAATGTGACAAATCTATATCAGGATACAATTTCCCTCCATCAAATTTATAATGTAACACTTAATCAAATCAAATTTGGAGATATTGAAAATCTAAATATCGATATGTCCGATTACAATTATTCTAATCCGATGTTTGAACTTTATTGTAATAAATCGAAAGAATATTATGATATTAACGACCCCGATCTTATTGCTCTCTCTAATTCAGTTGCCGCAGGATATCAAAATCCAGCAATGAAGGCAAAAAAGATTCTCGAATGGATAGATAATAATCTTAATTACGAGAGTAAAATGCCTGAACAAGAAATAGGTGCTTCGGAGGCGTATGATACTTTAGAAGGTGATTGCTCAGAATTCTCTTCCTTAGCCGTGACATTGATGAGGATACAAAAAATACCCGCTCGAAAGGTGACTGGATTATTAATCTCATCAAATTCTAATTTTCAACCAACTGTTGGCTATACTAAAACTTTTTCCCAATCAGGTGGACATGCTTGGGTTGAATATTACATTCCAACAATAGGTTGGGTTTCTTGCGAACCCCAAAGGTCTGATTTGTGGAAAACAAGCAGTTATTTAACCTTTACTCAAAATATAGGAGAGTGGTTTACCTTTCCAAATGCCTCTCAGCCCTTAATTCCAGAAAACATTAGCGAATTTACTACTTTATATACGGGTCAAATTTCTGGATTGCCACCTTATTATAATGCTGAGGATGCCTTTGATTGGCATTATTCAGTTAAAGTTACAGTCACGGATTCTAATTTTTTACCTGGTCCCGACATAATAGCAATCATTATTTGGGTAAGTATTATCGGTATCGTAGTAGTTGTTTCAATAGTCATTATTCGCGCAATCGTTATCAGAAAGCGGAGAAATAAAAACGCGTGGTAAGCTATTTTTTCTTTTTTTTTTTCTATTAAATATATGTCTTCATGAGTTCTCCCAGATTAATCGTAAACTCCGGGACGCTTATCTCTATTTTTTCAATTCCGAATTGCTCTTCGATGAAAAATAACAAATACAAGTTATATTTTTCGACTTTGATCTTTTTGAAAACAATTTTTTTTGATTCATCTGTAATTCCAGAAGAAACCAAGAAATCTTTTTGAAGCATTTTAAATTCCTTAAATGTTTTATATAGCGTTTGAAAATGTGGTGCGGATATTTCAAAACACTTATTGGATAATTCGTCGTTAGTGGAATAGTTAGAAAGTATGATGCCTTTTTCGTTTAACAATAATATAGCGCTAGAATTTGTTCTATTTGCTAAAATTCTTAACTGATTTTCAAATAACTCGCGATTTGGACTTAATTGAGATAGACCAAACGAATAGGCTGAAATCAAGGAGTAATGGTCGAAAATTGATGTTTTAAATATCTTAATAAAAAAATTATCTGAACAATTTTGAATTTCCTCGGTGATCTCATCGCTAAGATCGTCAAGCTCCGTAGTTCCTTTAAGATCCGGATCGTATTTATTAAAGCAGACGACAATAGGTGGATATTCCTCTAATTGCCTGAGAGTTTCAATGATATTCTTAAATAATTCAATTGCTATATCGATCCGTCTCTCGTCTTGAATGTCAATCATGTAGTAAATCAGATCGGCGTTATATAAGTAGATCTTGCTTTGTTCTAAGTATTTCTCGCGATATTTTTTTTGCCCACCAAGGTCCCAAATGGATATTTGAGATGTTTGTTCCTCAAAAAGGTGTTCTTCAGAGCGTTCAATACCTTTTGTTGGGAGAACTTTTATGATTTCGGAATATTTCTTATTAACACCTAATAAGAAACTTGACTTTCCCGCCTTATCCAAACCCGCAAATATGATTTTTATGTTTCTTTTAGTCGAAAAAGGATCTTTTATTTCGCTCGTGAAATCTACCAAGTCTTCTTTTAAATTTATTATTGTTTTCGAATGTTCTTCGTAACTACATGATTCTTGGATGGAATCTGCAGCTTTATCGAGAAGAATCCTGAGGTATTTCATATTAGTATAGAAAAAACTGCTATTCTTTTCGTCTATAAGTAGTGTAATGGTAGCCGCTTTTGCTTGACCTCTCGCTTGATCGTCTGCGATCAAGAAAAAATAAGTCAATCCATTGTATTGAAGGTCGGGAAAAGGCAAAATTCCGAAGTAATTCATGCCATCGACTTGATCACCGTTCTGATAAATCGAATCGCCCATTAGGAGGCTAATCGTTTTCATGGCAATTACCGAACGAGCAAGTTCGTCCATGTCCTCGGGAAGATAGAATACTGG
>JAEOUI010000471.1 GCA_016839425.1 Promethearchaeota archaeon | reverse complement strand
CATGTCGTTTGGATCTATACCGGCATAAATGAGTTCCTTTGCTGCCCAAATTAATTTGTCTACTTGGCTAATAGCGTATACGCAAACTTTTTTAGGACACAGTTTCGTTAAAAGATTGCCGTGAGCATCACAATAAATCTTATCTCCGGGTTTATGACCCGCATTGCATCCATGAGATTCCACAATTTCGATGATAAATGTTAATTCTTGCAGATCTCTTTCCTTAGAAAGTACTTTCTGATTTCGAGGGTTATTTAACAACGAATTTAATTCTTCATCGTTGTATTCGAAATGGTTTTGAAGGGATTCTTTTGTCTCCTTATCAATTTTCATCTTTTTCCTCTCTAATTATAGAACTTTAAAAATTTTAAACTTTATTCCAACCTTGATTATAAAATATAAAGAAAATAATTTGTTATCAAATAACATTTCTAATCATAATTTTTACTTTGAAATTAAATCAAATAATAAGTAAATTTGCTAATTTTTAAACGAATCAAATCCTTTTTTTAAATATATACATGATATCAAAAGTAGACATAATTGAAAAATCGAAAGAATTAGGATTTGTTGATATTGGTTTTACTACAGTAAAACCTTTTATAGAGCAGGTTGAATTATTAAATTCGAGACAAGAAGAATACCTATGGGTATCAGAAAGAGGCGCAGATTTGATCAAAGGTACAGATCCCACGCACGACTTTCCAAGCGGAAAGTCGATAATTGTCTTGATCGAGAATTATTTCTCACAGGACTTTCCGAAATCAATGGAAAACCACTTTGGCCGATGTTATATCGACGACGATAGAGAAACCAAGGACGAATTATACATTAGAATCAAGGCGTTCCGTAAGTATCTCAAGGATAATGGCATCGAATCTCGATTTATGCCTTATACTCCCCATCGCTTGGCGGCTGCTAGATCAGGTTTGGGGACATTTGGTAAGAATTGTTTGTTTTATTCGAGAAAAGCGGCCCTTAAGGGATCGTGGGTTTCACCCATACCACTCGTGGTCGATCAAGAATTTGAACCAGACGAACCGACGCCAGAAATTGGATGTCCAGATTGGTGTAAAAACGCTTGCATCATAGCGTGCCCCACTGGGGCGCTGAAAGGGCCCAGAAAAATAGATCCTCGACGATGTATATCCTATCTATCGTATTATGGGCCAGGTCCTACACCAAAAGAGCTACGTGAACCTATGGGATTATGGGTATATGGGTGCGATCGTTGTCAAAATGTATGTCCTCGTAATAAACCGTGGTTAGTAAAAGAAAAACAAATGAACGAAAGAGCGCTCGCTAAGGAATCGGATTTTACACTCTCCAAATTGTTGCATATGGACGAAAAATACTTCCAATCAAATATATGGCCACACATGTTTTATATGAAATCGGACGAGATTTGGCGCTGGAAGATGAATGTTGCAAGAGTGATGGGAAACACCTTGGATCCAAAATATGTCACTGATCTCATCCGAGCGTTCGAAACGAACTCGGACAAAAGAATAACATGTCTGATCGCTTGGGCATTGGGACGAATTGGAGGCGTAGATGCGAAAATGGCCTTAGAAAACTTCTTTAATAGAACTAATGAAGAACAAGTTAAGGAAGAAATACGGGATGCTCTAAATTGCATTAAATGTTAAAAAATACTTTTAATAAGTTTATATGATAAACTTAAATACAAAGTTAATTACTAATTGTTCAATCCAATAAAGATGTAATTGACAAAATTTTGAACGATTTAGTCTTGTTCAGTTTGCTTATTCTAATTTTAGTGAGATTAATGGGTGCAATTTCATCAATTGATTTTTTATTGGTGACAAAAGATAATAAATTTTATTACTCCTTGGCAGGATGGATATTTCAAGTTTTAGCAGCAATATTACCCATCGTGTCTCATTCAATTGATGATCTTTTTCTATCACAATTTTTTTTATTACTCAATAGCATTTTGATTTCGGTAGGAATATCTTTAATATTAATGACTGTAATGCAATATTTTCTTAAGATAAACGAGCGAAAATTCATTGTTATATTGGTCTTACTCGTATCGATATCTTTCATTCTCTATCTCATCTTTAGCACCATTGCAATCCAGATTAATGTAATCTTTTTAAATGGACTATCTATTTTCTTCGCAATCGTACCACTGATCAAATTAAAGGAATTTAAAAAAGCTGTTGGTATTAGCCATCGTTGGTATGTACTATTTATCTTTTCTTATCTCAGCATCGTTCCCATAACATTGACGATATATTCAATGGGGAACAAGTATGGGTTGTACGAAAGTAATGATTCGATGCTGATAATGCTCAATTATGGTTCTTCAGTATTTGCAACAATCGCTTTTTTTGCTTTAGTCATTAATATAGAATTTGGATACAGGCATGTCATGAGCACAAATTTAAAAGATAAATATTCTCACGAGTTGGGAAATATATTACAGGCAATCTATACATCATTACAATTATTAAAAAAGAACACCTCCTCAGAAATCGATAAAATTGATTTAATTGATTTATCAGAAGGTAAATGTCTTTCGGCTGCGGAATTTCTAAAAAATATTAAGAAATTGTAATTCTTTATATTTTTTAAAAAAATATCTAATTCCAAAGATCATTTATAGTAATCAGGTTCTTTTTAATTAGAGATAAAATTGAATTACTTGATCTTAAGATTTTTGCACCTTTTTCTCGCCTTTTCTTGTCTAAATCCCCATCGAAAGCAAAAGGAAAAATATTGATGAATTGATCCATAAAAACTTGAATTTGCTTATATTTTGCACTGGTGTCGCTAAAAAGAGATCCTTCTTTGCTGTTAGAATATCTTTTAGAAAGATCGAAAAGAAATTTTGATGCCATTTTCACGGACTTTAGCACGCAATTACCAACATAACTATTTCCATGATAGGACACATTCTCGACATCCCCTTCGAGTACTTCCGCCCACACTTCAAATGCTTCGGGACCAGTCGCATAGCCTGCTCTGGATTTGTTTTGTTCAAGTATTTTTATCGATCTTTTTACGGAATTAATATCCGTCGAGAATTGATCGAGCTTCTCCACTTCCTCCTCGAAATAAAGCATTTGGAATCTTCCTGGGGAGATGATCTCATTAAACTTGATGTTATTGTCGTTTCCAAAATATTCGGGGGCGTATTTTCGAAATGTAGAAACAATATATTCGTCCTTATTAAATCCATTTACAATACCATATTCAGGTATGGGAATTCCCCAAAGAATGATGGGGTGTTTGGTTTCAATAAGTTTGTCTTTCACATTCTCAAATAACCGTTCAAATTTTTCGTGGTTAATACTCGATTGTTCGACATTTCTCGATTGAAACTCGTAATATTCTTTTAATATCCACCCTAAATCTTGAATTCCCTCGCAAAAATCCTTCATTGGATATAAATTAGACGGACCAGAGGGACAAGTGTATCCCCTCAAAACATTTACAAAAAAGGCGCTTCCATCATATCCGGCTATTTCATATTTTTCGTATTTATTTCCAAACGAATTTAAAATTCCTGTAAGACACGAATTAAACGACAACCATCCCGAAATATATTCAGCAGGATGATTAACGACATATTTTTTCGCTTTGCTTTTTTCGCTTTTATGAGGTCGTGGGATGTATTGAGACCATAAACGCATTTGAACGCTCTTAAATCTAGCTTGAGTTTTTCTGTAAGTGTTTATAATGGATAAAAACATGTCGCTCCCGTCTTGAGTGATTTCGTACTTACCTCTCTCTTTTCTGCTTATAACGCCACCTTCCATTAACACATCAAGATGTTTTACTAAGGCAGTTTTACTTAAATTGACTTTATCGCATAATTCCTGGAATTCTTTCACAGCATCATTCAAATAAGTGACAATCTCTATTCGTATGGGATGAGAAAATGCTTTTAATAGAATGGAAACCTCTTTTTTTGCTTCTAAGGCCGTTTTTTGTATGTCATCCATTAGTTCTTCGATGTTTATTATATTTTTAAATAAAAAAATAAGAAATATTATAAGTTAAAGGGCATATAAGGAGATTCGCAAGGAGATCCATCGCAAAGAAAGATCTGGTTCGATCCTAATTCTGCAATCCAAGACCATATCGTGGAAGTTATTTCGCCTTCAAATTCGAAATGATTGCAAACTCCGGTGTCGTGATCGCTCAAGAGCTTTTTAATATTTTTAATAGAAATATCTGATTGCCTGTTTTTAAACCATGCATTGATTTTATTCATTCTTTCCTGGCTATTCGGGAAGGAAAAATTCTTAAACTCGTATTTTTTTAAACTTTCGGTCTCAAAATGATTGGTAAGAGCTAAATATCCATTTTCTTCGTGAATTATGACAACTTCGTCCCCCGCAGTTTCGATTTTTACAATATTTCCACCCTTGTCTGCTATCAAATATCCGTGTCCGAATACATGAGGAATCGTTTTAAAGAATTTTACTGCTTCTTTTGTGGTCTTAAAATTATCTAAAACCCAACGACAAATCACATTCATTCTTAATCCTGGACGCCACTCACCCGCATAGGAGGGGATGGCGTGTATGACCATGGCTAATCCGTCGCGATTCATTCCTCCACAGCGACCTACGATGTGATCTGTGAACGCTAAGTTTGTAATTCCTTCTTTTGGTTCGCTATTTATCGCTGTAAAATATTCTTTGAAAGATTCCATCCAATCGTAATTTCGTGCAAAGAGTGGATATTCCGAATCAGTTAAATCGTTATGGATGGCTAATGAAGTGCAACCAAAATCGACGCCATTTTCAAACAGCTTTCTCGTTTGGTCTATCATGTCTTTCCCTAAGCAAAGTACAAAAGCATCGAGTATTTCTGGATCGAGATTCGTGGCGTCAGTTATTCCTTTTATTTCTTCTAATATTCCAGGGGCGTGCTTTTTTACAAGAGGTCGACATTCTTTTGCAAAGTTTAAAGTTTCTTTTGTTATAATGGGTAATTGAAAGAAATCCTTTATTTGCATGCCAAATTGAAATCCCATTTCGTAATAATTTCCCGAAAAACTTAATTTTATCAATTTTTTACCCTTTCAGATGTTTTAGATCAATATCACTTAATGATTTTTCCCTAATAAACCCTATCCTCAATCTTGGTACTAATAACAGTGAACAACAGAGGAAAGATATGGAATCTATAATCATATCTATAATGAAGCCTGAATTAAAATATGGGACTAAATCAGTCTAAAAATATCTCTTATTATTAAAATATTAAAGATAGAAGATAAATATCATTCCTAATTATTAATTCATCATTCTGATAATAATATTTGGTATTCTAACTTTGATTTACTTAGTCTTCAAATGTTTGTTTCGTTGAAGGGATATCAATAAATTTTCTTACGCCAATGAGTTCGTCGAAATCGCTCCTTTCTTCTGGAGGCAAAAGTTCTCTCTGGTATCGAAGGGAAAATCCACCTTCTAACTCTCCTGACTCCGAAAGTAAATACCAATCAACGATATCCTCAATAGGAAATTTGATCCATTGACCTTCACTCAAATATTTCACTTCCTTTGGTATTTCAAAAATAAGCGCGGTACAAGAATCGTTCTCAAAGATTGGATTGGCCAACCAGATATAAAGTCCTTCTTTCGATTCGGGGGCGTCAGGAATAAATATATTTACGGCGCCAGTCCATTCTTCCCCAATCTTTAAGATTCTTTGTTGAAAATATTCCAAGGTTCTCCTCGCTTTTTTTATGGACTCTTGGAACTCCTGATTTGTTTCGTCTATTACCATAAATTGCGGTTCGTCTTTTTCTTCCATAATATTAGGTAGTTATAATTATGTTATTGTGATAAGCATTCTAAGTTTTTTATTTAAAATAAGATTTTTTCTAGTATTAAATAATAGGTATGGCAAGATGCGAACCTGTAACATTTCCCTCCGAAGGTGGAGGTCCTTCCCGGTCTCCGGACCACAGGTCTGGGGAAGATTGGGTTAGCCTATAGGTACTTCCCTTGTTTACTCGAAAAAGAAAACACTACTGCACTTTTGTCCCACATAACTTTTTATATGACCATAAAAAATTCTTAATTAATCAAAAAAAAAATCTTGAATAATACATAAAAGTGGCTTTAGAAATGGGCTTAAGTTCAAATGAAATAGAAAAAAAAGATATTTCAAACGATCAAAATAATGAATCTAAAAATCTGAGAAATTTTTTCGTTCTAACTTTTATTTTTTCTTGGACAATCTTTATTATGGCTCCAATATTGTCGTTAGGTGACATTATCTTCACTAGTGGATTATGTCTCATTGGAGCTTATGGACCTTCGTTAATTGCAATTATTTTATCATTGAAAAATAATAAACAAAAAACGAAACTTGAATGGACAGATAACCGTATAAAAATATTCGCCATTATCTTTACCGTGTCCTTGATTATTGGCTTACTTTCTTTCTTACCATATTTTCAAGTAGTTCCTTTAATTCTCATCGGGTCCCTGATTGCGGCGTATGTCTTTTCAGGAATGTATTCTTCAAATAAGAATGTGGAAAGTTTGTTAAGAACTCTAAAAGGCGTAAAAGGCAACAATATATACCTTTTAGTTGCTATTTTTATTCCTTTGGAATATTCTCTTATAGGGCTCATTATCTCATCGTTATTTGGTGGTGTGCTTCCCGCTGATTTTTCATTAAGTATATTTTTAATTTATGTTGTAATCATCTTCTTTCAAATGTTCTTTTTTGGGGGCGCTTTAAACGAGGAAGCAGGATGGAGAGGATTTGCCTTACCCCTTTTACAAAAAAAATACACTCCTTTTATAAGTTCTCTTATTTTAGGTGCTTTTTGGGCTCTCTGGCACATTCCTCTACATTTTAACGGATTCTATCCGTATGCAGGAATTTTTGGTGTGATTTCACACATGATTCAAATTTTATTGTTGAGTTTCATATTTACTTGGTACTATAACAAATCTAAAGGGAATTTATTAGGATGCGTTCTACTTCACGCTTCTTTTAATGCGTTTCTAAATACTATTTTAATTATAGTTCCACCTCCAATTTACGCAAGTTTTATCATTAATCTAATGTTTTTTGCAATAGTACTTTTTCTAATACTTCGATATAAAGATATATTTATATCAAAAATTGAAGAAAAATTATGATGATTTAAAAAAAAAAGTGGATGTTCCAAAATAAAATTAAAAAATATGACAATAAATTAAGCGAATTGTTATTTTCAAAAACTGAAATTAATCTAAGATGTGGCATTAAAAATGACTGAAAAGCAAAATGAACCTAAAAAGAAACCAAATTATCAACTATGCATATTAATTATTTTAATATTTATATTATTCGCCTTGATCTACATAGGATATAATTTGTATTATTTAATAGACTTGTATAAAGTATACGAATTAAATATGTGGTAAAAATTTTACTTTAATTTAACTCAAGAGCAAAATCATAGTGATTAAATATCTGAATTCGCCTGAAATATTTTAATTTATTAGGAAGCAAGGCAAAACATTTTTAAAATGAATTATTATTAGTTCTTGATTATTTTTTATGTGTTTTTTTTAAAATGAATACAAAAAAGGGTACTGGAAAGTATAAGGAAAAAATTCTTATTATTAATTCTTTTAATCTACGCATGATAAATAAAAAAATGATTTAATAAACGCATATTAAATATAATTTCATTAATTTCGAAAAAAAGGCTTTTTGAGCGTTGAGTATCTCAATTTTGCACCATATTATTTTATATTCTCTTTTTTTATTTTTTTTAATATGAACATTTTGTCAAATAAGGCAGGAATTGTGAAAATCATATCCCTTGCATTTTTGTCCTTAATAACGCTAAGTTCTGTATTTTCTAATGTTCACGCAGCTCCGGGGTGCGGAGATTATCCAGGGATCTATACTTTTACAGAAGATATTGTTGGACAAGATCCAAACGATTGGATCGTAACAGAATATGACGGAGATATAAGGATTGAAAATTGGGTTGGTGATCATCACAAGGTTGTTGGAATTATCGATAATGATCATTTGGCTTATTCAATGATGGAGCAAGGAATTCGAGCAACAGTCAATGGTAGCGTTGAATTTTGGGCACTGGCGAGACAAACGGACCTCGTAGCGTCATTTATAATTATGGACGCAGATGGCGTCTCAGACTCGATAACATTTTTTTTTAGTAACGATGGTCATATTAAATACGGTGACGATGATGGAGCAACGAATTTACCTGTTGACACAACATATGAAGCCGACACATGGATTCATGTTCGAATTAATTTTCATTGCGACTCAACTCTCTATAAAATATACATCAACGGCGTTCCTAAAGGAAAGTGTGAATTCCGCGGGAATCCTGATATAATGGAAAAGATTCGGATCGGTACTTCTCAGGGAGAAGGAGAGTTCTACATTGACGCCATTGGTTATACTTGGGAAGAAGATTATGACACGGGAGATAACTTGGAAGAATCGTGTTCAGACAGTCCCGAAGCAACGGTTCCTGGATATGATTTATTGATAGTGTTTGCCGTTTCTTCGATTGTAGGTATGGTCTTTTATCTTAAAAAGAAAAAGAATCTCTAATCCATTTTTTTTTAATTTTTGGTCTTGATAAAGTCAAGAGTCTCAAGATCCATTGTAGTTTATCCTTTTGTTCAATAAATTAATTATAGTAATGGGCCTAGCAGGATTCGAACCTGCGACATTCCGCTCCGAAGGCGGACACCCTTTCTGGGTCCCAGATCAGAGATCTGGAAGAATCCAGGCTAGATTATAGGCCCATGCTTAGCTTTATTTGTCAAGGAAGAACTTAATAGTAAATGCGTTCCTCGCTTAGATAAGTTATATCCACCATTTCTAAAAAGATTTTTTATTAGTTTGAGGGGTACATCTTGATCTAGCTTGATTTTTTTTCGACTTTTCCTTTAGTCCACCCCTGTTTGTACGAACGAACGGCATCAAAATCGTTTATGTAAGGCTTAATATCGAGAATGGGCGTCTCGTTTAGCATGTCCAGGTGCTTTACGAACACGAACTTGCCTTCAATTTTCTCGATCTCCAAGATCGACAATCCAATCGGGTTAGGGCGGAAAGGAGTGCGCATCGAAAACACGCCTCTTTCCTCGTCATCCAAGAAAGGCTTGGAATGTAGGGCCACGGGTAATTTGACCAAATCAAAGAAATACAAGCAATAGATGTGAGAAAATCCGTCCAAATCTTTCAACCCTGGAACGAATTCCTCAAAAAGCTCGAGTTTTCCTTTCACATCAGACATCGAGAACTGGATTGGAATTCCCTTCAAGCTTTTTAAAGGGGAATGGACAATTCCTATTGGCTTGAATATTATCGATTTCGAGGGATCTCTTTTTTTAATATCCTTGAGCGGTTTTTTCGTGATTTCCATTGCCTTGCCTACCTCGTTATTATTCTTAGTTCGACCTTGCTAATAAATTCACTATTAAATCCCATAATAATAAGTCTAAGATCTTTATTAAAAATAATAGAATTAATCAATGTTTTCGGAGATTTTCACAATAGATTGTTCAATAAATTAATACAAGCGATCTGTCTTTTTAATTTGGATCTCGCAATATTTTGGTTTCCCTAATACTTGACAATCAATTGAAAAGAAAAAGGAGTTAAATAGTAAAGTGTTCTGTCACGAAGAAAAAAGCAAACCAGATGAAAAATCCCGCTAACCCAAATAAGTAATAACCCCATATCTTTTTCTCCTTGACAAAAACATAATGGCAGATGAGCCAAGTTCCTATAGCGCCAAGAGTTCCAAAAAGGATGTCGGTAAAAATATTTAGGGGACTATCCCTTCGATTTTCAAATTTCCATCCAATTTCGAAAAAGAGCGTGTTCTCAATTACTTCCCATAATATCAAGAGCACGATAGTTACAATGAAGACCAACACCAAGGCTACATAGGGAGTGTTTCCCTTGTATTTTGGAATCGTGTAAAATAATGAAAGGAAGAGAAACACGGCTATTCCCAAGCAAATGTGCCCAAAACTGTAAAAGTCAAACGCACAGAGGCCCACCTTGTCGTTTGTCAGCGCTACGATGCAATTTAATATCACGATATTTCCCTTGCGATTAATGTTTACCTAAATTATAAGACTCCATGCAAATAAATGTTTTTTACTACTTTATACAGCTCAAATTAGTTAAATATGAAAATAAGGTTTTTGATGTAAATTGAACGCATGTCAATCGTGCTTAAATCTTTTGAATCCCAATATCGTCAAAAGGGATGGAAATAAATCCTGGGATGCCAAATGCTGGAGAATCAGGATTTAAATTAAAATTCAAGGTCTCTTCGCTTACAAATAATGGATCTTGATTTTCGATATTATCTTTAATCTCAGCGTATTTATCAAAAACGCTTATTCCATTGTATTTTGTTTCACGCATAAAAACATTATCGTTAAATCCAATGTTGTGAGTAAATATCGAACCTTCTGGGTGGAGCCATAAAGTATCAGAATCGTTAAGAATTGTCCAATCGTTTGGCATGGCTGCTAAGGCCGGGTAACGAGCGGCCCAAGGATCTTGTTGATATTGTATGCCACCTGTAGATAACTTTTCAAGAAGATTCCAAGAATCACCTGGTATGTTATTAATTCTAACAATGCCTCTATTATCCGCACATACTCCTGATCCACAATAGACCATGATGTTGTTCGTCATGATAACATCCCGTCCTCCCCCGTGTTGAATGGCATGTCCTGAAATATTATAAAATATATTTCCAAACACCCTAATACCACTCAAACAATCATCCATGTAGACTCCATGAACGCCATATCCTTCAAAATAGCTCTGAATGTGGTGAATGAAATTGAATTGGATGTCATTACCACGCCACCCCCATTGCCTTCCTGAATAGATGGCTCCAGCATCAGAAGTGAACCTGCAGACATTGTGAATTTCATTATATTCAATCGTGTTTTCATTACCCCCATAAAGGATTGCCGAGTGTGGTGCATCGTGGATGTGATTATGAGCAATGATATTTCCACACGATGCAAAATCAATCTGCACGGCAGCCTTATATGTCCAACACCATCTGCTAAATCGAAATATATGACAATTGCGAATATGATTATTCGCTGGTATTAAGTTTACACGATCTCCACCCGATAACAATACCCCTCGATCGTTAATATTGTATAAATCACAATATTCCATCCCGTTATTAATGCCCGAAATTTCCACGGCGTCGTTTCCGGCATTGCGTAGTGTACAACCGAGAATGCGGTTGTGATTTCCACCTTTAATCCTTATCAAGTCTGTACGACCCATTTCAATGATAAGATCTTGGATTTCAACCCAATTTGTTTCATCGAGGAAGATTAAAGGAGTTTCTAACATTGACAAGTATATCTCTGAAGATTCTATAGGTCCTGGTGGCCAAAAATATAACACGCCTGTTTCACGATCGAGATACCACTCTCCTGGTATCGTGATCTCTTCCAACAAATTGTATGCATAATAAGGTTGTCCCGACTTGATGCCGAATTGCGGTTTTTCTTTAAAATAAATCGTCTTGTTGTCCCAATCGATCAATTGTACTGGAAGGTGATAATCCGACCACATGTTCCCCCAATACCCGTGCATCCAAGTATCGTTAGTTTCCGTCCACCGTAAAGGTCTTTCGTCCGTGTACTTAAAGCTGGTTTCCGATACAACGCTTTCAATGCTTACAAATCCGTGGTTGACTTGACCTTCTACATTACTGTTTTTATCAGGCCATCTTCCAAGTGTCATAGGTATAGAATTATAAAATAATTCTATTGCGGCAATATTTGTTTTATAGAATCCTCTAATGGATAATTGCCCAAAATTTGTAATGTTATTTTCAATAAGATTAATGGAAAGAATGTTTCCTTTAGCTAATGAATCGATTCGATCCCAAGAATCATCGCTATCAGATACAATTTCAAACTCGTCGGGATTTATGGACATTGCACCTACTAATCGCACATGTTCGTCAGGTATTCCCTTAAACACGACGGGCTTCCCTTCCTCTCCGCTTATGTCGGAATTAATTACAAGCGATTCGTTGAGCTCGTAAACGCCCTCGTGAATCCAAACTACGATACCGTCATCGGGAAGTCCAGAGGTCGTTTTTAAATCCATAATGGCTATCTTTGCCCTTTCCAATGTCCGAAAGGGAAATCCTTTCGTTCCATTATTCTCGTCACTCCCTACGAGCGACACATAAAACTCCGCACCATATTTTGGCATATCCTCGATTTGGTCTTCGTCGTTCTGATTGTCATCGTCATTTGGATAATTATTATCTTCTTCTTGGTTATTTTCGCTAAATAAAGGAGCAATTATATTTATGTATAAGGGGAATATGGAAATAGAAATTGCGATTAAAACAATTAAGATTGAAATTGACTTTTTTTTCATCATTACTACCTTTGTTTACCATAATTGTTTAAGAAATTACTAATATCATAATAGTAAAAAACCTTAGCTTCGCTTGAATTTTTAAAGATTTGTTAAGGGATTTTTGTTTAAAATGCTTATAAAATTATGGTTCAGAAGGATATAGTTTAATATTAATTTTGAGACATCATTTAAGAAGAATTTAAACTTAACATATTAATAATTAGTTAATATAATTCGTATTTGAGAAATTCCGATTAAAAATTAATTCAAAATTGTTCTATGTCCTTTTAAATATTCTCTAAGTTGTTTTTAAAATGGGAATAATGGCGCCCGCAGCGGGATTTGAACCCGCGTCGCAGGAGTGACAGTCCCGAATGCTGGACCGAACTACACTATGCGGGCAAGGCTTTAGTAAGCTTCCCAGTATAAAATTAAGGAAGTATGAAATCAAGAATATTTCAAATAATAAAAATTTTTCCCTACCAACACTCAGATTTCCATCGTTTCTGCTTGTATTTATTACTCTATCCCTAATTTGATTTTATGAGATTCATTCCAAATTCGTTTTTTAAAATTGCATGTACCTTCTGTATGGGTAATCCTAGAACATTCGAAGGCGAACCTTTAATTGTCTCAACGAATAAACTCGCAGCCTCTCTCAATGAATACGCTCCCGCCCTTCCTTTCCATTCTCCTGTCTTTAAATAGTTTAGGATTTCGTCGTCGGAAAGAGGTGAAAAACTGACAATGGTTTCGTCGTGGTCTATAACAATTTTTAAGCTTTTCGTGTCCGCGATGGCTACTCCCGTCATCAGTGTATGATCGTTTCCTACTAATCGTTTTAAAATCTCGAACGCTTCCCGTTCGTTTCCTGCCTTTCCTATGATATTTCCCTCGTGGTAAACGATGGTGTCAGCAGCAATTATAATGGCTTCTTCGCCTCGTGCCTTCAGCATTTCTCTTGCTGTTATTGCTTTAAGTCGCGCGAGCGTTTTTATCAATTCAAGGGGATCGGATATTCTTGTTTTGAATGATTCTTCGTTGATTTGGGTTGCAAGCACTTTAAAATGCACCTTAGCGCGTTCAAGTATCTTCTTGCGATCGATTGATGCAGAAGCGAGCACTATCTCATCCATCGGAATTCACGATTCTTATTTGTAAACCTATGATAGTAAATGCTCTTTTGTTTTAATCTTTTTACAAAGGTTCTCAGTAAAATTTAAGTAAAATCCACAAGTCTTCCTTATGTAAATGTTGGCGACGATCTTTTTAATTGAATATCTAGGATTAATATGTTTTTGCGTCTTTTTTATCGTCATTTATTTCAAGAATTCAAGGGAAACAGTTGCCAGTAATAAATACCTGGGTTTAATTGCCTTAATTATCGTTTTTTCCGTTGTTTTTGCCATCCTGACCAAAATTGCCTTTAAGCCTGGATTAGAAGTTAACGCTTTTTGGATGATGACCATTCTCATCGCTCCAATCGTTGCCTTGATTTTCTTAGTTTTCTTTTCCACAACGCTTAATAACATCGTAAAATATCGGTTTAGCTTTACGCTCAAATTTTTTTACGAGCTCGAAACTAGATTGACGCAAAAAATCCAAGTCATGAATCAAACGCGTCAAGACTCAGTGCGAAAAATTAATCATATCTTGATATTTGCAGGCTTATTAGGCCTTTGGTACCTATGCGTGGTATTACTCTTGACGGTCACCGGATCCCTAAAGGGGATGGTACCCGAAGAGCAAAATGCCATACTGGTATTCTTTCTAATGCTTTCGAATCGGATGGATCCCGCTAAATCTTTGCTGAATTTTGGATGGTTTTACTATGTTTTATTTTATTTTTTTTATGTCCTCTTTATAATCATGATCGCCAACGAATTTACTCGAAAGTCAAAACGAACCTGCCTTCCGTTTAACTATGTCTCTCGAATAGTGCTAACGGATCAAGAATTAAGAGGTTATGGTACTTACTTGTATTTTTCGATCGGGCACTTGTTTGCAGCTCTCTTTTGTCCCCCTATGATCTTCTTCTCCATTCTGGGGATTAGTTCCATTGCAGACCTCGTGGCGAGCCAAGTCGGGATTCGCTTCGGTAAAAAACAAATAAAATGGAATAAAAAAAAGACTTGGGAAGGCACGATTGCCGCAGTGCTCACGAGTTTTTTTATCTGTTTCCTTTTCGTGGGAATTGCTTGGGGGGTAGTATTTTCCATTGCGTTTTTAATCGTGGATGTTATCACGGGGATTGGATTTCGTAATATGGATTTGTCTGATAATCTCCTCACGCCGATTGCGTTAGCGCTCGTATATATTGTTTTTGAATTTGCTCTTGTCATGCCCCATCACGCATTATTAGCATTTTGAAGCAAGAAATTAGTATAAATAAGTTATTCGAATAAACAAAAATTTTCGTTTCAAGAAAAAGCTAAATTAAATCAATCGTTTGTTTAATCGTGAAAGTTCAGGAAAAGACATTATTAAACAAGATAGCGATAGTTATTCTAGTCCTTGCAAGCATATTAGTGTTAGCGAATTATTTTTTGGTTGATATCACTCTTGATTGGAACGATCTCGAAACAAAATTTAATAGAACCATTACCTACGCATTTTTCATTGCATATTTTTTCGCTATTTCCCTGCTACTAAATTTTAAGTCTTATATTTATGTTTATGGGTTAATGCTAATTAGTTGCACTCCTTTATGGTTGATCCTTTATGTTTTTCAAACAACGGGTAGTCTCGTGCTTACGAGCCGTAATACACTTACCATTCCTTTGTTTACAGTTGTTTCTCCGGGATTAACTTTTAATTTTATGCAAATTATCAAAAATAAATCAAAAAAATTCGCAAATAACAAAATTTTAGGCAAATACCACATCCACGAAGGATTTATTGGAATTATATTGATAATTGTTGCAATAATCTTGTTAATCTCTCGATCGCTCGTGAATTCAAGCACGCTTCCTGAAGATATCCGGGAATTAATTCTTGCTCTTATTGGTATATTATTATTCGTATTTACTTATTCCGGAAGCTTCCTCATATTCAGGGATTTTCAAGACATAAAACAATTGAAATTTCTTGAAAAAAAAAATCAACCCAATGCGTCAGATAACATTCACATTTCAGAAACTTTTAACGAATTAAGTCCTGAATCGCTTAAATTTTTCAAGTTAGCCTTTATTAAACTTTATCCCATTGGAATGCTTGTAAGTAGCATTGGAATCATCATGATCGTCCATACTTCCGATTTCTTGTCGCAACAATTATTTGGCTTGACGCGTGAGATCATAGTGTTGCTTGGTTTTTTATGTGTATTTTTTTCGGGTGCGTTGGTGGGATTTGATTGGTACCGATTGTTCGAGCGGTGTTATCCGCATCTATATGAAGAAGTCGAGAGCGTGAAACGAAAAATCGAAAACGAATTTCCAAATGAGGTTATATAAAACTCAGAAATAAGGAAAAAAAATTATTTTTTAGTACTTAAATAATATGCTAAGCCACCAACGATTCCAATAATGGCAATGATTATAGAAACCCAAAACAGTCCCGCAAACCAAGCGTTCACATAATAAGTGTAAGGCAAGGAATTAAACGGTGTAACCCAGTGTCCATCGATGTATACGATGAGGAGAAAAGCAAGGCCCACGAAAAATGAAAAAGCACCCCCAACGCCTTGACCGCCTTTTCGCAAATTCGATTTTTTCTTGTCGCCACTTTTAATGAATGCCTTTTCGTCTTCGGTTAATTTAAACTTCCATAAATAACCTATATACATTCCAAGGATGCCCAATCCTATTACAATTACTAGTAATTCCCACAAAATGACTTGCAAGAAAAATAATAATACGGTCCCTATGGAGAATTCACCGAGAATCGCCGTACCTTGCCGTCCTACCCAAGAATTATTTATGTACGCAAATAACATTAATAAAAGGGCTGTAACGAAAACAACGATCCAAGCACATAATGCAATGAAGGCACCCTTGTGGTTTTTTAACAGTTCCTTTGTTTGCTTTAATTCTGTTTTTTCTTTATCTTCTTCTTCCATTTTTTTATCTACTCAATTTGATTTGTTTAATGCATGTTTTTGTTAATTTATATAATTTATAGTCATAAAATATCATAAGGAGTCCAATTTTTGTTTTTTAATTAAACTAAATAGCTCGAAGAATTCATGGATTAATTATTGCTATTCGTTTTTTTGAGAACCATAAATGAAATTATCTTTTTTTACGATAATACCAAATAATTGTATAAAATACTACATAGATGAGGCAAGCTAAAGAGACCCAGGCCAGTCCGGCGAACCATGCGTTGACGTAATATGTATACGGAAGAGTATTATAGGGTGTATTCCAATTCCCATCTAAAATAACGATGAGTAACATAATAAGAATCGAAAAAAAGCACAATAAGACAAAAAAACCACCAATAATTGTACCCATATATTCCCCAAAACCGTCCTTTTTCTGCTTAGTATAAGAGTTTCCCGTGTTGAAATCGTTATTCAAGATGTGTTTTTCTAAATCTGTCAGCTTGTTCTTCCAGTAATTGTTTAACCTTCCTAAGATTAAAAATCCAGGTATTAAAATAAAGAGAGTCTCCCATAATATGAGAAGAGCAAAGAATAAAAATGTCGTTCCAAACGAGAACTCTCCAAGGCTTGCCTTTCCATTTCGTCCTACCCAAGAAAGATTTATGTGGAAGACCGCCACTACAATGGCTCCCATAACACACGCGCTTATTCCAGCAATAAATGCTATTACCATTCCCTTGTGATTTTTTAGAATGTCTTTTACGGTCAAATTTTTGAAATTTTCTCCCATAAAATCACTAATAAATTAACATTGAACACCAAGTGAGCTATAATATAAAATAAGTAGTATAAAAGTACTCGTAAAACTATGATATTCCTTATATTTAAAATTGGAATATCGATTAAAAATAAACATTTTATCCACCAAAATAGATGTAAAGAAAGGAAAGATCGTCTCCGTCTTTCAATATTGTATTAAGGTAGTTGTCCCCTCGATATGTGCTTCCGTTTATGACGATGGAAAGGAACGAACTAAATTGATCTTTTTTTTTCTTGTCCCAGAGTAATTCGTTAAATTCCGGACCGTATTTTTGGGATAGTTTTGCAAATAATTCCGTGAGGGTCATTTCGCTTTCGAATTGGAGTTCGGTGTTGATAATCTTCGTCAATTCGTTAAACGGTGGGCTGAAATGAAATTTGAGTTTAATCATGTTTCCTTTTTTCAATATTTCTGAAGAAAGTATATTAATTTATAGATTTAACTTTAATGCTATTAATATGTAAAGCTAATGCATCTTGTTCTTTTATAATTAAATCATGGGTTTTATTAAAGATTTAACAGCAAATTAAAAAAATGTAAAGTACTTGTAATATGCAATGGCCCAAGTATTTTTTATCTCGAAGAATAATGTGAGGGATGCTTGGTTGTCTGCTCTTGGACATGTACTTTTTTTAGGAGACGACATCAAGACCGAATACGATAAATCCGAGGATCCTCCCTCGAAAGACGCCACGGTCATGATTGAAGTAAAGGAACCAATGAGCGAACCGATTCAGCGCAGGGGAAAAGTACTCAAGGTGAAATCGAAGTATGAAAATTCTTACGAGTTATTCGGTTGTATGGCCGATACCTACTTGATGGGATCCGTTCAAAGCGGATATATTGAAGAAATTATGGAGGGCTCAAACGATCATTACATATGGGATTCTGATGTGAGCTTTCCCTATTCTTATCACGACAGGATCTACAACTACGCCCCGTTTTCTTTAGAGGACGCTGTTCACGAGGATTACGAGCTCGAACTGGTCGATCCTATGGCGGTCAAGAATCAACAAAAGCTCTTGAAAACGGGCAATGTACGAGAAAAGGAGGGTGAAATCACCTGGAAGCTAAAAAATGGACTCGAGATAAGCCTTGATAAGAGCATTTCAGAACAAATTGGAATAGAAAAAATACCAATAAGTCTATTAAACTTTCCTAGAATAAATCAAGTGGATTACATCGTCAAGAAACTCAAGGAAAGCCCCTATAGCAGGAGGGCGCAGGCAATTACTTGGCGTCCGTTAATTGATCCTTTCCACGAAGATCCTCCGTGTCTTCAAAGAATATACATGCGCGTTAAAAACGACAAGCTCATCATGCAAACAATGTGGAGGAGTCGAGACTTGTTTCGGGCATGGGAAGCAAATGTGAACGGAATGATTCGCATACAGAAAAGCGTTGCCGACCAACTTGGCGTTGAAATAGGGCACTATCTTGATTTCAGCAATTCTCTTCATATTTATGGAAACACCATTACGGAACTCAAGGACATGCTGGATCGGATGGAAAACAGAGGTGAACTACCCAAAGATTTCATTGAATTGATGAAAAATAATAATGCACGCGAAATCTAAAATAGCTTGAATTTTATTTGATCATAATTCTTATTCAATTCATCAAGGAAAACTGCCTTTATTGAAAAACAAATTAGCGTATTTCAATAAATTAAGCGTATTTCATCTCGATTTTAGCATGTTTAATATTTCTTATTTCCAAAAAAAAATATCCTCATATCATTTACAAAATAGTCTCTGGATAAAATAGATTTAAATTACAAAAATCCAACATATAATTAATTAATGCTAAAAATACTTCATAAAATCGTACTTCGATTGCTTGCGTAGCGAAGAATGTCAGAAAAGGAAAATGAATTCGAAATAAAACATTATGTTGAGATCATCCAGTATTTCGAAAGTCAAGACGACCCCGTCCATAGGGAAATTTTTAGAGATACTCAATTGATTGAATTAATGGACGAATTAAAGCAAGACCCCGAAGTTCAAGAAGTAATCAAAAACTCAATAGTTATTATTAACGCTCTTGTAGATAAAAACGCTCCTTCTGATTTGTACGATTCATCGGGAAATCCGCGTGAAAGCCTTTCTGAAGAAGAAATCGAAATCTTAAAACTCAATTTAAAACAGGATCAACAATTACAATAAAATTGTTTCAATCGCTTTGTTATTTTATCAACTAATCAATGAGATGTAAAGACTGTATTTATTTACAAACAACTTTTATTATGATTATTTTAAAATAGTTTGGGAAAGATGTTTCTCGTGTTTTCCTCGATTTGGCGTTCTACTTCGTTCTTTTCTACTTGCTTAAT